>JBPCRW010000113.1:0-18265 GCA_050996405.1 Pyrinomonadaceae bacterium
GTATATAGCCGAACACCCTGAATAAAAATTTCTTTTCCCAATTCAATTTTCGGTTGTTCATTTCGTAGAGATGATTTCTCGCCGTAAAGCCAATCATACATTTCCGCCAATCTTTTGCCGGATGAACCGGAGGCAAAAGTTGTATTTGAATTTTTAACGAACCCTTCAAAAACAGGCTCAAAAACTTGTAAATAAGTTTTGCCTAAGTTGATAAAGAAGGCGGTTCTTTCGTGAGTTTCAGAAAAGAGATTTTGCTTGAAAATATAATCTTTTAATTCTTCTATTCTGTCGCTTCGCAATTTTTGTTCGTAATACGGAATCGAGGTTTGATCTCTAATTAAACCGAACTTGGCTGATAAAATATAAATCTCCAAATCTTCATTGCTCCGATTTAAATATCGGCGCAACAAACGAAAAGTAGGTCCGTCGTAGCGTTGAATTGCAGGTAAATCAGCTTTGTCAATCTTTTTAGATTGAGAGCAAGAAAGTATGAGAGTTCGATTCATACATTTAGGAAACTCAAAATAAAATCAAAAAGGCTCTGCTTAATTTTAAGCAAAGCCTTTGAAAAAGCAAGACTCCAAACTTCAAATTTTATTTCACTCTTTCAATATATTTCGCTTCCGTCGGATTAACGCGGATTTTTTCGCCCGATTCGATAAACGGCGGAATTTGAATCGTCACGCCGTTTTCCAGTTTGGCGGGTTTGTTTGTATTTGTAACGGTCGCGCCTTTTAGTCCGGGTTCGGTGTATTCAATCAGAAGTTCCATCGAATCCGGCAGTTTTACGCCCATCGGCGAGCCTTCGTAAAATTCGACTTCAATTTTCAAGCCCGGCATCAGCCATTGCGCCGCGTCGCCGAGTTCGTCTTCACTCAAAGCAACCTGCTCGTAAGTTTCGGTGTTCATAAAATGATGATGCGAGCCGTCCGAATAAAGATATTCCATAATATGCTGTTCGAGCGACGCTTTTTCCAGAGTATCGTTCGAGCGAAAACGATGTTCAAATGAACTTCCCGTTTTCAGATTTCGCAGACGCGCCTGCACCATCGCGCGCAAATTTCCCGGCGTGTGATGCCGAAATTCCATTATTTTACACGGCGCGCCTTCAAAAACTATGACCATTCCCTTGCGAATGTCGTTTGCCGAAATTGCCATTATTACTAATCTCCGTTTGTTAAAAATTTATTGATGATTGCAAAGTTTCTAGTTTAATTTTTCGCTTGCGCGTTTGTCTAGTCGATACGGAAATGCAGAAAACCCGCGCGAAGTAAGGGTGTGGTTCTTATCCTTACTTCGCGCGGGTTTCTGCCAAAAGCGCGTCACGCCGTGATTTACCTGACCCAGATTTTTAACTGAAAGTCGCCGCGCCACGCATCGGCTTTGCGGCATTCAAAGACTTTGATTTTGTAATCGCCCGCGACGGTCGGCGCGATTTCCTTGCGGTTATTGCACGAAGCGTCGGAATCTCCGACCGAATTGCCGGACGGATCTGTAATGGAGACGGTGATATATTCCAAAGATTTTTCGCTTTTGATTTGTTCGGTTCGCAAAGTTTGTCCGGCGCGCGTTTCAATCGTAAAAGTTTTTGAATCGTCGTAATTTTTCAAACTGCCTTGAGCAATCGTCGAAGTCGCGCCTTTTTCAAAAACGATGCGCGAATTGTCGGAAGAAGTATTTTGTTGTTTCTCAAACGGCAACGGCGGCGGCTCTTCGCCTTCTTTCGGCGGCTCGCGCCCGATGCTCTGAAAGATGCTGATAATCTGGTCGTGCATCGCTTTGGCATCGGCGTTGTTCGGATTTAACTTTAAACCTTTGCGAAAATCGCCGAGCGCGGAGCGATACTGCGCGGCTTCGGTCAAAGCAAAGGCGCGCGTGAAATATGCTTCCGCCAAATCATTTTCAGCTTTCGCGTCATTCGGTTTTGCGTCGAATGTTTTACCGGCGTTTTCGATTGTCGCCGTCATCTGCGAAACGTCAATCGCCTTTGCCATCGGCGAGCCGACCGACGACGCGGAAGATTTCGCGCTGTTTGAATCTGTCACCGTCGGCGTTGCGCTGTTTTCGGTCGAATGACTTGAAACAACGGCTGTTTCGTTCGACGTTTGCACAACCGCATTTGTGTTCGGCGTTGAAACGTTTTGATTAGTTTGACTGCAAGCCGTTAACGCCAAAGCCAGCAAACTTAGTATTAAAAATTTTTTCATCATTATTTTTCAATATACCGACGCGATTGAACAATGTAAATTCGCCCGTTCATAATTCCCCGTTCGATGTTCTGTTCTTTTACTTTTTAATTTGAACGCGGAAAAGCCGGACTGCTCCGGCTTTCGATTTTATATTCGCGTAAAAGTTTTTTGAATTAATTATTATTCGGCTGCACAATGCGCGGGCGCGAAATTTCGCCGGGGCGTTTGACTTTAATAACCGTCGTCGGAAAAGTTCCCGAAGACTTTACAGAGTTTTTCGGCGCGGCATTGACCTGCGAATTTTTGTTTCCGACGACGATTTCAACCGTGTCATCGCCGCCTTTTTTCGGATTCGGTCGCTGCGGATTGACAGACGGATTTACGTCGCCGTCGTCTGAATCCGCGCCTTCGTCGGTATCGACGGCGGCTGATTTCTTCGCGTCAACCTGCGGACGCGGTTTTAATGTTTCCGGCACTTTTGCGATAATTTCCCGATTGCCGTTGCCGCCGCTGTTTCGCAAACGCGGCGCGAGAGCCTGATAAACTTTTCCGGCAATCGCGGCGGCGTATTTTCCGCGCTCGCCAGAGCCGCGCGTGATGACGACGACCGCCAGTTGCGGATTGACGACCGGCGCGACCGACGCGAAAAGTCCGAGCCACGAGCCTTGCCCGATACACGAGCCGGTTTTTCCGGCGGCGGCAAAGGCGTTCGCGCCCGAACGCCGCGCCGTGCCGTAATTAACCGCGCCGACCATTCCCGGCAAAATCTCTTGCAAGGTGTTCGGCGAAACATTTACTTCGCGTTTGAACTCGGTGCGGAAATTCGCTTTTTCGTAACCGGCGCGCGGAATCTGCGGAATCAGAATTTTGCCGCCGTTGGAGATGGCGGAAACTGCTACGGCAAGCTGCAAAGGCGTGACTTCAAAATCATCGCCGTGCGAATAAATCCGCGCGTTGTTATTTCCATACGGCAATTTTCCGGCGGATTCATTTGCCGCGTTGATGCCCGTAGTTTCGCCCAAACCCAGAGACCGCGCGTAGGAAATCATCTTCGCATTTCCCAAGCCGGTTGCGCCGACGGTTTGAAAATAACTGTTGTTGGAAAAAGCCAGCGCGTCGTTAAATTCCATCGGAAAGCGGCGCGTTTGAATGTTGCCATTTGCATCAATCACGCCTTCGTTGATTCCGGCGGTCGCCGTCACTAATTTAATCGTCGAACACGGCTTGAAACCTTTGCGAATCGCCCAGTCCTGATTGACGATTGATAAAACTTTTCCGGTTTGCGGTTCAAGCACGACGACCGTTCCGGCGTGACCGGCAAGCGCGTTGACGGCGGCGCGGCGAACTTCCAAATCTTCGCCGTCGGTGTTGTCGGCTGAAATATTTTGCAGAGTCTCGTCTTTTAATCCGCGTTCAAAATTTAGCTGTCGCTGGCGGGCTTCGCGCGCTGCCTGCTCGCGTCTGCGTTGTTCTTCGAGCGCGGCTTGCCGACGCGCCTGCGCCGCTTCTCTGGCGGCTTGCTGCTGGCGGGCGATTTCAGCCTGCTTTGCTAGTTCCGCTTTGGTCGGCTTTTTCGATTTTTCCCGTGCTGATTTTTTATCCGTTTGATGGACGGAAGGTTTTTTTGTTTGAGCGACCAGATTCGGAGCGAACAAAACAAATCCGAAAACAAAGACGGAGACGATTACAAGTTTAAACAACAACTTTTCAGCGCGGAAAATCATCGCGGGATTACCTCTTTTATTAAATTTTGCGGAAAGTTTAGGAGAGTTGAAAACTCAAATAATCTCAAAAAGATTTGCTTCCAAGCCAAGCAAGACTATAACATTCAAGCGGGCGGCAGAGCAAGGAAAAATTCGTGAATTGTGAATTGTGAATCGTGAAGCGAAATTCTTAAGACGTTTGAAAACGATTTACGATTTACGATTCACAATTCACGATTTACGAACTACAAATATGAATTTTCTAAAGACATTTCGCGGCAGGCTGCTGGTTATTTTGGCAATTCTTTTAATCGCCACGCTCGGCGTGCAATACTACTTGAATCTGGAAACCGAGCGGCAGAACGAGCGATTGCGCGAGCAGCAGACGCAGGCTCTGGTCGCCGGAATCGCGCTCGGTTTTCGCGGCGCGACATCCGATGACCGGATGCAGGATTTGATTAAAAACGAAGGTCAAAACGCTTTTGACGAACGCACCACCAACCGCATTCAGGACATCATTATCATCAACGATAATTGGAGCATCGAAGACAGTCTCAACGATGCTTATTTGCCTATAGAAGATGAAAAAGGCGAGCTAAAGAAAAAATCTCTGAGTGACATTAAAGATTTGCCGCCGCTAATGGAAGCCGACCGTCTGGGCGCAGACCGCGCGAAATTTCCGAATGCCGTTGATAAAACGGACGACGATTCAAACGGCGAAGCCTACGCCATTCCGATTGAAACAAATCAAGGTCGCTGGTATGTCATGGTGATTTTAAAAACCGACAAAGGCGAAACTTTTCGCCGCGCCGCGCAATCTCTGATTTACACGCTGGCGATTCCGCTCGTCGCTCTGCTGCTGACAATTTTTCTGGTCTGGCGTTTTACGCGACCCGTCGCCAATTTATCGGAAGCGGCGCGGCGCGTGGCGGAAGGCGATTTGCGCGTGCGCGTCGCCGATGAATATCGTTCGGACGAAATGGGCGTGCTTGCCCTAAGGTTTAACGAAATGACGGCGGAATTAGCGAAAAAACAGGAACTCGAAACCAAATTGCAGGAAGCGGAAAAATCGGCGGTCGTTGGCAGATTGGGTTCGGCAATCGCGCATGAGATTCGCAATCCGCTTAATTATATCAATTTGTCGCTCGACCATCTGCGGGCGAAATTCGCGCCGCTTGATGCGGAAAAACGCGCGGGTTTTGAAAAATTGACGGCGCAGCTAAAAACCGAAGTTGCCCGCATCAACCAGCAAATATCGGACTTTTTAAGTTATTCGCGTCCGGCAAAAGCAAATTTGCAGCCGCTCGATGTGCGAAAGGTTGTTGAAGATTCACTGCGAATTGTCGAAGCGCAAGCCGCCGACCAAAATATAAAAATCAGTTTGGTCGAACGCGAAAACGCGCCTTTGATTTTAGCGGACGCGGAATTTCTGCGCTCGGTTTTCAACAATCTTTTTATCAACGCTGTCCACGCGATGGAAATCGACGGCGGCAAGTTAAACGTTGTAATTTCGCCCGACAATAATTTTGTTAAAATAGAAATCTCCGACACCGGCAAAGGAATTTCGCCGGAAAATCTGCCGAAAATTTTCGAGCCGTATTTTTCGACCAAAGAAACCGGCACGGGCTTAGGATTAGCGATTGTCAAAAAAGTTTTGGATATTCATAACGGCGCTATTGATGTTGAATCGAAGGAAAATGAGGGAGCAAAATTCACGATAAAATTGCCAAGAGCAGAAGAATAAAATGCAAAATTCAAAGTGCAAAGCGCAAAATAAGAATGGCTTGATAATTTTGCATTTTGAATTTTGCATTGGATAAGTCTGTGGCAAAATAAATCTATGGCAAGAAAATCTATTTTAGTAGTTGACGACGAAAAAAGTCAGCGTGAAATTTTGGAACTGATTTTGTCGGGCGAAGGTTACGACGTAACAACCGCGAGTTCGGGCGAAGCGGCGTTAAAATTTGTCGCCGACCGGCATTTCGACCTTGTTTTATCGGATTTAAAAATGACCGGAATGAGCGGGCTTGATTTATTAAAACAGCTTTCACAGCAGGATTCTTCGGTGATGGTGATTTTGCTGACGGCGCACGGCACGGTTGATTCGGCGGTTGACGCTCTGCGTTTGGGCGCGTTCGATTATCTGCAAAAACCTTACGACCGCGAAAAATTATTGGATACGATTTCCCGCGCTTTGAAAAAACTGACGATGCTCGATTCGGAAATCGTTTCGGTTTCGCCTGAAATGGACAGGGTGAAAAAGCTGATTTTGAAAATCGCCAAATCGAATTCGACCGTCTTGATTCGCGGCGAATCGGGAACGGGAAAAGAATTGATTGCCCGCGCGATTCATCAAAATTCATCCCGCGCCGACCAGATTTTTCAAGCCGTCAACTGCGCCGCAATCAACGAAAACCTTTTAGAATCCGAATTGTTCGGACACGAGAAAGGAAGTTTTACGGGCGCGGTCGGCGAGAAAAAAGGTTTGTTTGAAGTGGCAGACGGCGGTACGCTTTTTTTGGACGAAATCGGCGAACTCGACATTTCCCTGCAAGCCAAAATTCTGCGCGCTTTGCAGGAAAAACAAATCCGGCGCGTCGGCGGCACAAAGGAAATAAATGTCGATGTTCGCGTTGTTGCCGCAACCAACCGCGATTTGCTGAAAATGTCGCAGGACGGGCGTTTCCGCGAAGATTTATATTATCGCCTGAACGTGCTTTCAATCGAGATTCCGCCATTGCGCGAACGGCAATCTGATATTCCGGTTTTGATAGATTATTTCGTCAAAAAACACACGAAAAATTCTTCCGTCAAAATCAAAGGATTATCGCCAGACGCGAAAAAAATTCTGCTTGATTATAGTTATCCGGGCAACGTTCGCCAGCTTGAATCGGCAATCGAACGCTCGGTTTTATTAGCGGAAGGCGAAACCATTGCGCCCGACGATTTGCCGCCGGAAATGCTGTCGAGAGAAACGGTTTCAAATAAAAACGGCGAACCGAATTTTACTTTGCCGCCGCAAGGCATAAATTTTGAAGAACTCGAACGCAGCCTGATAATGCAGGCGATGGAGCGCACCGACAACAACATTACGAAATCGGCGAAACTGCTCGGTCTGACTTTCCGAACGCTGCAATACAGATTGGAAAAATTCGGTATCAAACGAGAAACTGACGGAACAGACGAACCTGAAGAATCGTAATTTACGATAACGATTTTGACCACAGATGCACACAAATTAACTCTGATAAAAAATGATAAATCTGTGTTAATCTGTGATTTCATTTTTCGGTCAAGGAGTGAGCGCGATGGAATGGTTTTCGACAATAAGTTTAGCACTCGGTTCGGCTTGGACTTCCGGCATCAATCTGTATGCGACGGTGACGGTTTTGGGATTGTTGGAAAAATTCGGCGGCGCGAAACTGCCTGGTGGTCTGGAAGTTCTCGATAACTGGTGGATTATCGGCATCGCCGGATTTCTTTACGCGGTCGAATTTTTCGCCGATAAAATTCCGTATGTTGATAGTATTTGGGATGTTATTCATACGTTTATACGCATTCCGGCGGGCGCGCTGATGGCTTACGCGGCGACCAGTCAAACGGATACGAGCGTGCAGGTAATCGCCACGCTTTTCGGCGGCGGACTCGCGCTTTCTTCACACGGCACAAAAGCGGCTCTGCGGGCAACCGCGAATCTTTCGCCCGAACCCGTTTCCAATTGGGTTTTATCGTTTGTCGAAGACGGCATCGCCATTTTGGGAACAATCGCGGCGGTCGTCGCGCCGGTTTTGATTTTAATTATCATAGGGATTTTTCTGCTCTTTTTCATCTGGTTTATGCCGAAAGTTTTTCGCGCTCTGCGGCGAATGATAAACGCCGCGCGTTCATTTTTGGCAGGCGAAGGTTTTCGAGAAGCCGCGCGCAAGGCAGGCTGATTTTTTCGTTCTTGTCTTTGCTCGATTAAATTTAACGCTAGGAGAAATTATGCAAAAATTTTCGTTTATCTTTCTTTCGCTTTTTATTTCGATTGTTTTTGCGGCGTGTTCCGCAGGAAATTTTAGTTCCAAAAGTTCTGATTCAGCCGCTAATACAGCATCTGCCACGCCGCAACCAAAAGATAAACTTGATGCCGGAGGCGGGGGCGGAAATAAATCGCCGTTCGCGCAACAGGTTTCGCTCGAACAGGCAAGCAACAGCCAAACGCCCGCGCCCGACGCGGTGACGCGCAAAATTATTCGCAATGCCGAAATGACTTTGGAAGCGGATTCGCCGGATGAGGCGCAAGCTAAAATTACCGCGATTGCCGAAAGCAAAGGCGGTTTTGTTATCGAATCACAAAAACAAATCAATGATACGAAAGCGACGAAAACCGATGTTGTGACGATGACCGTGCGCGTTCCGTCGGCGAAATTTGATGAGAGTTTAGAAGAAATTCGCAAAGCGTCGAATCGCGTGATTGTCGAAACGATTAAAGGTCAGGATGTGACCGAAGAATTTATAGATGTCGAAGCGCGTCTGAAAACTCAAAAGGCACTCGAAGCGCAGTTTCTCGAAATAATGAAACAGGCGAAAACTGTTGACGAAGCGTTGGACGTGCAGAGCAAAATCGCGGACGTGCGCGGCGAAATCGAAAAGGTCGAAGGCAGAAAACATTTTTTGGAAAATCAATCGGCTTTTTCGACTCTAAAAATCAGGCTGCAATCGCCCGCCGCTTTTTCGGCGAGTTCGTCCGGCTTTTTTTATCAAATCAAACAGGCTTTCGCCAGCGGATTCGATGCGGCGTTGAGTTTTATATTGATTTTAATCACGATAATTATCGCGCTTTTGCCGTTTCTGATTTTAGTCGTTTTGCCAATCTATCTGATAATAAGATACTTTTTAAGAAAAAACCGAAAGCTGAAATTGGCTGGTGAAATCGCGCGGGAAGAAATCAGAACGGAATGAAAACAACAAGAATTTTTCAAATCGCGGCGGTGATTCTGGTCGGAGTTGCCGCTTATTTTTTGTGGCTCGGAAATAAGGACGGAGTTTTCGTGTCCTTAGTTTTAAGCGGCTGCGCTTATTTTTTGAACCTGCGTTTTCAAATCAAGGAAAGTCTGAAAAATCATAAAGAATGAAGATTTACCGCCGAGACGCGGAGAAAGAAAAGTAAAAATTATTTTCGCCCTTTACCTTTTTACTTTTTTCTTTAAATAACTTCGCGTCTCGGCGGTGAAAAACTTTTGTAGAATTTACACTCATCAGCATTTATGAAAATCGTTCTGGCAACCTTCGGCTCGCTCGGCGATATGCATCCGATGAACGCGCTCGGCATCGAACTGCGGCGGCGCGGACACGAAATAATTTTCGCGGCAATGGAGGCGTATCGAGAGAAAATTAAAATACTCGGCTTTGAATTTCGTTCGATGCGCCCGCATTTTAATCCCGAAGATAAAGAACTCGCCCGCCGCGTGATGGATGCAAAAACCGGCACGGAATTATTGCTCAAGGAAATTCTTTTGCCGAACGTCCGCCCGCAGTATGAAGATTTGACAAAAGCCGTCGAAGGCGCGGATTTGCTCGTCACGGGCGAAGTCGTCTATGCGGCGAAATCGGTTGCCGAAAAAACGAAAATCAAATGGATTACGACGAGTCTCGCGCCTGCTTCTTTTCTGTCGGCGCACGACCCGTTCGTGCCGCCAACGGCGCAGTGGCTCAAACATTTCCGTTTTCTCGGAAGCCGTTTTCACGGTTTGATTTTCGGGCAAGCGCGTCGCGTCGTAAAATCCTGGCTCGGCGATTACAGAAAGTTTCGGCGCGAACTGAATTTAGATGAAAATCACGACCCCGTGTTTGACGGAAAATTTTCCGACCTTCTTCATCTCGCTCTGTTTTCAAAAGTCTTGGGCGTGCCGCAACCCGACTGGCATCGCCCGACTCTGCAATGCGGATTTTGTTTCTACGACGGCAAAGACGATTTGGGCGCGATGCCCGAAGGTTTAAACGAATTTTTAAATGCGGGCGATGCTCCCGTTGTTTTCACGCTTGGTTCGGCGGCGGTCATGGACGCGCGAAATTTTTTTGAGGAAAGCGCGCGCGCCGCGAAAATACTGAATCGCCGCGCCGTTTTGCTTTACGGAACATTTAACGAGCCGCCGAAAATTTCGGATAAAAACATTGCCGGATTCGGTTACGCGCCTTATTCCGCGCTGTTTCCGAAAGCGGCGTGCGTAGTTCATCAGGGCGGAGTCGGCACGACCGCGCAGGTGCTTCGCGCGGGAATTCCGCATTTGATTATGCCTTTTTCGCACGACCAGCCTGACAACGCCGCCAGGTGCGAGCGTTTAGGCGTGGCGGAAATAATTTCGCGCGATGATTATACGGCGGACGCGGCAGCGAATTATCTGCGAAAATTGCTTTCCGATTCAAGTTGTAAATTAAAGGCGGCGGAAGCGAAACGAACGGTCGAAGCGGAACACGGAACGCGGACGGCGTGCGACGCGATTGAAAAAATTACCGGCGCGAAATGATTAAATGTTTGCGTCTTTTCCGAATAAAAAAAATCGAGTCGCGCGTTTTGTAAATTACCGGCGGCTTTTTTAACGCTGATGCTTGACACGCAAGCGAAATTTGCGTGATTATTTGTTTTAAACATTGATTTTCCGACGGCGATTTTCAGAGTTTGGGAAACAGCTTTCAAGGTTTGATTCGCGCGAAAAAGTGGCAACCCTTTTTTTCGCGGCAACATCTGAATTTCGCAATCGGAAACTACTCAAAGTTTCAATTTATTGCACAAAGATTTACACGATTTTAGAGGAAGTTTGGAGGATACTAATGAAAACCGTTTATAAATTTTTAATGTTCGGAGCGATGGCTCTAGCTTTGACTGTCGTCAACGTCACCGCAAGTTTCGCGCAGGATGACGCAGCCGCGCAGGAAGCGAAAACCGCTTTATACACCAAATTTACAGATTGCTATACAAAGAGGAAAAATCTTCCTCCCGCAGATTTGGATGCCTGTTACGCGGTTGGCAAAGATTATTTGGACAAATACGAAAAAGACAACGACCAATATAGCCAGTTTGTCAGAAAAGTCTATGACGCATACGTAAAAGTTAAAGCCGCCGACGCGCTTGCCAATCGCTTTAACAACAGCGTCAAGGACTCGAAAGCGATAAATGCCGACGAAGCGTTTTCGAGCGGCAAAGAGTTTATAGACCAAAATCCGGACGCGGTTGACGTGCCGATTGTGCTGGCTTCAATCGGATTCGACAACGCTTCCGCCGCCACGCCGAACGACAAATACAACGCCGATGCTATCAACTACGCGAAGATGACGATTGACAGAATCAACGCCGGAAAAGTTTCCCCGAACGGGCAATACGGCGCGTATCAATACGCATACAAAACGACGAAATACCCGGACGGAAAAAATAATGCTCTCGGCTGGATGAATTACACCATCGGCTACATTATGTTTTATCGTCAGAATCAGAAAAAAGACGCTCTGCCGTATCTTTATAAAGCGACGCAGATAAATTCGGAAACCAAAAATAACTTTCGTATTTACGCGACCATCGGCAGTTGGTATGCAGACGAATTCAAACGCATTGATGCCGACCGCATAGCTAAAGTTAAAGCTGCCAGCGATCAAGATACCGAAGAAACCAAGTCGTTGTATGCGCTGCAGAAAGGTTATGCCGAACGCGCGGCTGACACTTACGCGAGAGCGGCTAAATTAGCCAGCACCGACACCAGCGCGACCAAAGAGCAAAAAGACGGATTATTAACGCTTGCCAAACAGTTTTACGGTATTCGTTATAACAATGATCCGACTAAATTTGACGGCTTTGATACTTACTATGCAGGTTTGACAAATAAACCGTTAGTTGACCCGACGACGGCGGTTACGCCGGTGGTCGAACAAACTCCGGCGGCGACTACGCCAGGAGCGGCAACAACTTCCACGCCGGTAACGACTGCCACTCCGTCAACCACGACAACGGCAAAGCCGACACCACCGACTCCATCGACTACGACAACCACCACGACGAAGCCGTCCACAACATCGACTCCGCCAAAGAAAAAAGGAACTCGTTAGTCGGAAATATAAGCGGTTTTTGAAACTCGAAAAGCCGGATGCGGGAAAAACGCATTCGGCTTTTCTTTTTGACGAGATTTTCTATAAAATTGAGCAATCTATGGGGGGAAATCTGACGAAACTCGAAAAACTTCTCGGTTATCAATTTCAAAATTCCGATTTGCTCGCGCGGGCTTTGACGCATCGCTCGTGGGCGTATGAAAACAAACCCTTCGGCGAAGAAGAAGAAATTCGCGGCTTGCAGAATGAATCGCTCGAATTTGTCGGCGATTCTGTGTTGGGTTTAGCCGTCGCCGAACAGCTTTTTAAAAAACATCCAGATTCGAGCGAAGGCGATTTATCGCTGATGAAGCATCGCCTGGTGAGTCGCGGAACATTAGCCAAAACCGCTAAGAAAATCGGCTTGGGCGAATTTCTGCGCGTCGGGCGCGGCGAGGAAAAAACCGGCGGCAGGCGCAATCAGGCACTTCTGGCAGACGCTTTGGAAGCCGTTATCGCCGCTATTTTTTTCGATGCCGGATACATTTCCGCGCGCGCTTTCGTGCATCGGATTTTAGCCGACGAGATTCGAGAGGCTACGCCCGTTTCTTCGATTGATTTCAAAACCCTTTTGCAGGAAACCTTGCAAGCCGACAAACGTTCCGCGCCCGTTTATAATCTAATCAAAACCGAAGGTCCCGACCATAAGCCGACCTTTCTTGTCGAAGTCCTCTGGGACAATGATAAGATTGAAGCTAAAGGTTTTTCGATAAAAGCCGCCGAGACGACAGCGGCAGAAGCGGCGTTGAAAAAAATAAAGAAGAAAAGGAAACCGCCGCAAAAATAAATTTTTGAACGTTTTGTTCGTAAAATTTTCGTGATTTTAAAATGAGTAAAAACGAGAAAGAAATAAAAGAATCCGCTAAACCCGCTGCGCCGAAAGGTCCGCCGAAATCAGTCGCCCGCGAGTATTTTGAATCGTTTGTCGTGACCTTGATAATGGCGATTTTCGGAATGACATTTATTCTGCAAGCCGTCACAGTTCCGACCGGCTCGATGCAGAACACAATCAACATCGGCGATTATTTGCTGGTCAACAAATTCATTTTCGCGCCCGGCGGCAGACCCTTGCCGTTTTTGCCGCAGCGCGCCATCGAGCGCGGCGATATTATCGTTTTCAAATTTCCCGGTTATCCCGATTTCCTTCATAAATCGCGGGCGGAAAAAGAACAAGCTGGAGAGCCGTATAAGATAAATTTCGTCAAGCGCGTCATCGGATTGCCGGGCGATAAAATCGAAGTTAAAGAAAATCACGTTTTCATCAACGACCAGCAGCTTCCCGAACATCGCGTTCTCGGCAACAGTCCGACGGAAGATGCGGCACTCGAAACCAAAGAATTCGAGCCGCGCTCACCAGATCAAACCTACGATGTCTATTATTCGGCGAGAAACATCAAAGATCCTTCTATTTCGGATGACACCGATTTCGCCGCGCCCGGCAAGCCATATATCGTGCCGGAAAACAGTTATTTCGTCATGGGCGACAATCGCAACAACAGTCTTGACAGCCGTTATTGGGGTCCGGTCAGCCGCGACCTTATCATCGGACGCGCAATGTTCGTTTATTGGTCGTGCGACCGCGCCGCCGGTGACGGCAGCGTTCTGGACTGCATCACGCATCCGCGTCTTAATCGCATTGGAAAGCTGATTAAATAACGAAAAATGGAAAACGGATAATAGAAAATAAGTTCATTCCAAACATTTTCCATTATCCGTTTTCCATTTTCCATTTATTGAATGAATTTCAAATTTAACGCGGAAGTCGCCGCCGCACTTGAAAATAAAAAGCCGGTCGTCGCGCTCGAATCAACTGTTATCGCGCACGGTTTGCCTTTCCCGCAAAATCTCGAAACCGCCGGAAAACTCGAAAAAATCGTTCGTGACAGCGGCGCGATTCCGGCAACAATTGCCGTTCTTGCAGGCGAATTCTGCGTCGGTTTGAACGACGCGCAAATCAGAAAACTGGCGATTGATAAAACCATCCGAAAAATTTCCAGACGTGATTTGCCGGTTGCCGTCGCCAGGAAATTAAACTGTGCGACGACCGTTTCAACCACGACTTTTATCGCTCACGCGGCAGGCATCAGAGTCTTTGCGACGGGCGGCATCGGCGGCGTTCACAGGGGCTTTTCGGCGGACATTTCGGCGGATTTGCCGGAACTCGCACAAACGCCGATAACGGTCATTTGTTCGGGTGCGAAAATCGTTTTGGATTTGCCGCGAACGCGCGAATGGCTCGAAACCAACGGTGTTTCGATACTTGGCTGGCAATGCGACGAGCTTCCCGCTTTCTATTCATCGAAAAGCGGTTTGATGGTTGACGAGCGAGTCGAAACGGTGGAAGAAGTCGCGGAAATTATCAAAGCGCGTGACGGGTTAAATCTGCCAAACGCGATTTTATTAACCGTTCCCGTGCCGCGAGAATTTGAAATCGGATTGGAAGAACTCGAAACGATTTTGAACGATTCGCTTAAACTTGCAGACGAAAAAAAGATTGGCGGAAAGGAAATCACGCCGTTTCTGCTGGCGCAAATGTCCGAACGCAGCGCGGGCAAAACTCTGGCGGCAAACATTGCTCTTTTGGAAAACAACGCGCGCATTGCCGCGCTGGTCGCCGCCACGCTGTAAAAAAATTTTGCTTGTCATCGCGCGCCTGATTTTATAAACTAACCGCACAACAAAACGCCGAAGCTGCGCGTCGCGGCGCGGGAGAACCAGAGTTTTATTTATCGGCACGGGTTTGACGGGCGTTGACGTGATTTTGAGTCTTTATCACAGAAAACACGAGGGCAAAATTTTCGCTTTTTCGACGCGCGGGCTGCTTCCCGCCGTTTATAAACTCGGCTGCGCTTATCCTCCGTTTTACGACGAATTAAAATCCGAACGGCGAATTACAAATTTGCTGAAAATCGTTCGCCGAGACATTGAAATAGCGGAAGCCGAAGGCGGCAACCGGCGCGGCGTGATTGACAGCTTGCGACCGCACACGCAAGAAATCTGGCGAAATCTTCCCGAACCCGGAAAGCGATATTTTATGCAGCATTTGAGCCATTACTGGAATGCGGCTCGCCACCGGATGCCGCCCGAATGCGCGAAAATTCTGGATGAACTGCAAGCAAAAAGTCAATTGAAAATTTTAAAAGGACGTTTGAAGAATATCGAAACTTCCGGCGAAAAATTCGACGTTTTGTATTCTTCCAAAACGGGCGAAAAGCATCTCGCGGTTCGCGCGATTTTCAACTGCATCGGCTCGGAAAGCGATTTCAATCAAGTTGATTCGACACTGGTCAAAATTTTGATTGAAAAAGGTTTGATAAAACCAGACAGCTTGCGAATGGGAATTGACGCAACGCCCAACGGGAAGATTATTGATGCCGCCGGAAAAATTTTCGACGCTATTCTGACTCTCGGAACTTCGCTCAAAGGCGTTTTGTGGGAAACGACGGCGATGCCGGAAATTCGCGCGCAGGCGAAAAATCTGGCATTGCGGATTTTGGAAGAATAGGACGCGGATGAACGCTGATTTAAAGATTTTCGCGGATTTGTTTTTATCAAGATTTATCTGCGTCAATCTGCCAAACCAGCGTTCATCCGCGTCCTATTTTTACTTCGTTTGCTCCATTTTTTCCTTCAGCGCGGCGAGCCGTTTTTGCGCTTCGGCGGATTCGGACGCTTTCGGAAATTTTTCGACGATTTCCTTCCACGCCGCGCCGTTGTAATAAAAATTTCTGGTTGCCGGATTGAATAAAAAATTGATGCCGAGCTTGCGAAAGCGGTCGAGCGAAACGTAGTTCAAATAAAAACTGTGAATCGGCGCGCCCGATGCCGACATTTCCCTTTTGTCGAGTTTTTTAGCCGCTTCGAGCGAAATTTTCTGCGCGTTGCTTTCGATTAAATCGCCCGTCAGCAAAAGCATTGCCGGTCGAAGTTGCGATTGCGGAAAATTTCCAAGAAACAACATTGCTCTTTCGATTTGGTCAAATCCCTCAGAGGCTTGAATGAGCCGCGCCAGCCGTTCTTCGTCGCCGCGCCGGAATTTTCCGACGACGGCTTCCGACTGCACCCAGGCGTAATTTGATGGCGGAATGATAACGCGATAAAACGTTACGCCGTCGGCTTCTTTCGAGCCGGAAATTGCCAGAATTCTGCCGCGCCGCATGCGCTGAACCGGCATCGCGTAAAGGCTCGGCTCGCTTCGCAGAACGGCTAATCTTTCGTCAACGACGATTGCCGTGTTCATATTTTCGCGCGGCGGCTGTGCAGCTACCGGCTTTTTAGTAATAATTTGCGGTCTGCGATTTTTCTGCGCCTGAATCTGAAAGGCGAAAGCGAGAAAAACGAGAGAAATCAAAGCAAGCGAGCGTTTCATATATTTCTCCTTGTAGGATTTGGAAACGAGTTTTCAATTAGAAATTAAGAAAAAACTTTCAATTAAGAAGCCGAAACGCCGAATGTCTAATTCTTAATTTTTAATTTTGCATTATTAATTCTGTTCTGCACTCCGGCGTGGTGAAAATGGCAAATTGCGATTGCCAGAGCGTCCGCCGCGTCGTGCGGCTGCGGCACAGCTTTAAGTTTCAAAAGCAAGCGCACCATTTCCTGAACCTGATGTTTTTCGGCGTTGCCGTAGCCGACAACCGTCTGTTTAATTAGTCGCGGGCTGTATTCGGAAATCTCTAGATTGTGCTTTTCTCCGACGAGAAGAACCACGCCGCGAACTTGACCGAGTTTGAGCGCGACCTTGACATTGGTCGCGTAAAAGGCTTCTTCAACCGAAATGACATCCGGCTGAAATTTGTTAATAACGGCTTCGACACCATCATAAATTTTCAAAAGCCGTTTGGAAAAAGCATCTTTCGGACTCGATTTGACCGTTCCGTAATCAACCAAAACGTATTTCAACCCGCTGCCTTCGACCACACCCCAACCGCGCGTTTCGCTGCCCGGGTCAATCCCTCAAACTCGCATAGTAATTAGTAATAGGTAATTGGTAATAAGTCAAGAAAATTTCTAAATTTTATGAGGCGGCGCGGACTTTTTGAAATAATGACGCAAGCTGTCTTTTTAAAACTGTAACTCTCTCGCCTATATCTAAATAACTTTTAGCATCGAGATAATTTAAATCCTTTGCCAGCAATAGTTGATAATCTATTTCAAATGCTGACCCCATCGCTATTTGAAGGAAGTGCGCGTAATCTTTATTACTTCCGCGACCGCAGCCTTCGGCGATGTTTGAAGGAATAGAAGATGAAGCGCGGCGAAGTTGATTTGTCAGCGCGAACAATTCTTCTTTTGGAAAATCCTTCGTGATTTTATAAATTTCAAGCGTAAGTTGATGAGCGTCTTCCCAAACCCTTAATTGCCGAAAATCTCTCATCCGCTTTTACCAATTACCAATTACTTATTACCAATTACTCCATTTCCGATTCGTCAATATCAAAATTTGCCGAAACTTTCTGCACGTCGTCGTGGTCATCCAATGCCTCGTAAAGTTTGAGCATTTGCCGCGCGTCATTGCCTTCGAGCTTGATGTAATTTTGCGGAATCATCGAAACTTCCGACGCTTGCGGCTCGATTCCGGCTTTCGTGACGGCTTCGAGAACCGCATCGAAGTTTTCCGGCGCGGTGTAGATTTCAAGAATGTCGCCTTCGTCCTGAACGTCGTCCGCGCCCGCTTCGATGGCGATTTCAAAAAGTTCGTCTTCCGATTTTGCTTCTTTATCGACAGCAATCAAGCCTTTTTTATCGAACATCCACGCGACCGAACCGGATTCACCCAAATTTCCGCCGTTTTTTGAAAACAGATGACGCAGTTCGGCGACCGTGCGATTTCGATTGTCTGTCATCGTTTCGACCAGCACCGCCACGCCGCCGATGCCGTAGCCTTCGTAAGTAATTTCCTCGTAATTCACGCCTTCGAGTTCGCCCGTGCCGCGCTTTATCGCGCGGTCAATCGTGTCGTTCGGCATATTCTGCGCTTTCGCGTCGTTGACGGCTTTTCTTAACCTTGCGTTTGCTTCGACATCGCCGCTTCCGCCCGTCCGCGCCGCGACCGTGATTTCCTTAATCAATTTAGTGAAAACCTTTCCGCGCTTGGCATCGAGCGCGCCTTTTTTATGTTTGATTGTGTGCCATTTGGAATGACCTGACATTCTGTAATTTCCTTAGATTTTTGAATTTTTGCGATTGTTTGAAAAAGAAAATATATCACGCCCGAAAATTTCTCCGCAACTGAAGATTTCCGTCACATTTTTT
>JBPCRW010000251.1:0-7871 GCA_050996405.1 Pyrinomonadaceae bacterium
GTTGACGGAACGTTGACGACAATTCTCTGCAAACTCGCGGACGCGCCGAGTTTTTCTTCCCGTTTTGAAAAAGTTCCCGCCGCGCCATTGACCGTCACGCCGGAAACTTCCGCTTTCGGACTGATTCGCAAAGTCAAAGTCGTTCCCGCGCCGTTACCGACATTCCGCACATTTAAAATCGCTCGCGCCGTCAAAAATCTATCGGCGGTCGAAGCGGAAATGTCATATTTTTTGACCTGCCAGATTGCGACAACGCGCGTTTCGTTTTGGGCGAAAATATTAAAGGCAAAAGTAAAAAGTAAAAAGGCAAAAGTAATTACAGAAAATCGTTTCATTAGAATTATTTTTTGATAAGTTCGTCAATCTGTTTCAGTTTGATTAAAAGTTTTTCCAGCTTTGCCAGCGGCAGTTGATTCGGACCGTCCGACGGGGCTTTCGCGGGATTGTCGTGAACTTCCATAAACACCGCGTCCACGCCGCAAGCGACACCGGCGCGGGCAAAATGTTCGATGTATTCGGCTTGTCCGCCCGTTGCTTTGCCAAGCCCGCCGGGAAGCTGCAAACTGTGCGTGACATCGAAAACAACCGGCACGCCGAACGAACGCATTACGGGAAAACTTCTGAAATCCACAACTAAATTATTGTAACCGAAACTCGCGCCGCGCTCGGTCAAAAGAATTTTTTCGCCGCCCGCTTCGCGCAATTTTTCGACGATATTTTTTGCATCCCACGGCGATAAAAATTGTCCTTTTTTGACGTTGACCGCTTTTCCCGTCCGCGCCGATTCGACTAATAAATCGGTTTGACGGCACAAAAACGCTGGAATCTGAATCATATCCGCGACTTCCGCGACCTTTTCGACCTGCCACGTTTCGTGAACGTCCGTTATCACAGGAATATTGATTTCCGCTTTGACCTGCGCCAAAACTTCCAATCCAAATTCCATTCCGCCGCCGCGAAAACTTTCAATCGAACTACGATTCGCTTTATCGAACGAAGATTTATAAACGAATTCGACACCGACATTTCTGCAAATATCGTGAATTTCCTGCGCCATAAAAAGCGCGTGCTGCGCCGATTCGACGACGCACGGACCTAAAATAAACGCTAAACGCCCGTCGCCGAAAGTTGTGTTTTCTACTTGGAAGGATTTCATAAAAACTTTTCTAAACCGAATAATTACCGAGTTCAACCAGACCTTTGCGTTCGGCGATGCGCTCCAAATTGTTAAAACCGAAAATGGCTGCGGTAACTTCACCGATTTCCGTTAAATATTCGATTTCTGCATCTGAATTGATTCGGAAATGCTCGTCCCAATCATCTGTTCGCGGATTAAAAAATCGGACGAGAATTTTTGTAGATTCGGAAAGCGAACCCAAATCGCTTCCCT
Organism: Pyrinomonadaceae bacterium; assembly: GCA_050996405.1. Lineage (GTDB taxonomy): Bacteria > Acidobacteriota > Blastocatellia > Pyrinomonadales > Pyrinomonadaceae > JBPCRW01. The sequence continues at coordinate 1,391 of JBPCRW010000251.1, forward strand.
TATTGCGGTTGCAAGGCTGGCAAGCCAACGCCAAATTACTAAATTCACTTTGTCCGCGATGTTTGAGGCTGATGATGTGGTCAATTTCGCCGCCGAAGTATGTATCTTCGATTGCGATTCGGCAATATTCACAAAATCCGTTTGCTCGAAGTTCGACTCGCGTTCGCAAATTTTCGCTGACGTAACGACTCATTTAGCAATCGCGTATTTACGGGCGAAAATTTTAGCCATTCGCATCAGATGTTCCAACTGCATATAGTAATCGAGTTCTTGTTTTTCTTCGGCGGAAATCCCTTCCGTTTTTTCGCGCTCAATCAAATCGGAAACTCTCTGTTTGGTTTCCGCCGAAGGTCGAAACGCCAGAACTTTCGCCGGATTGGTCATCGCAATAAAGCTGGCGACTTCTTCCGACGCTTTGTAATTTTTAACGGCAGTCATATTTGATTTAAAAACCTCTTGACTGAAATTATAACACGGCAAAAATCTATTCTTCGCCCGCGACAGCCGCGCGTTCGGGCATTTCGATTTTCATATCGCTCGAAATATCTTCTTTTAAATTTTCGCTCGTCAGACGATTTTGCCAGGCGGCTTTGACGAACGAGACGAACAGCGGATGCGCGTTCAAAGGTTTCGATTTATATTCGGGATGAAACTGGCAGCCGATGAAAAACGGGTGCGTGTCTTTGGAAAGTTCGACCATTTCAATAAATTTCCCGTCGGGCGAAACTCCGCTGAAAACCAGTCCGTTTTCTTCTAAAACTTCACGAAATTCGGGATTAAATTCATAGCGGTGACGGTGGCGTTCGGAAATTTCGGATTTATCGTTGTAAATTTCACGCGCCAGACTTCCCTTTTTTAATTCGCAAGTCCACGCGCCGAGGCGCATCGTGCCGCCGTATTCTTCGACATCAACAAGGTCGCGCAGTTTGAAAATAATCGGAAAAGGCGTGTCGCTGTTGAACTCCGTCGAATCGGCATCTTTTAAACCGCAGACATTTCGCGCAAATTCGACGCACGCCGTCTGCATTCCGAGACAGATTCCGAAATACGGCGTGCCGGATTTCCGCGCGTATTTTATCGCGCGCAGCATTCCCGAAATGCCGCGTTTGCCGAAACCGCCGGGAACTAAAATCGCGTCGTAATCCTGCAATCCGGTTTCATAGTTTTCGTCGTCAACCAGACTTTCCGATTCAATCCAATTCACGTTGACGCGCAGATTATTCGCCACGCCCGCGTGCGTCAGAGCCTCGCGCAAACTTTTATATGAATCTTCAAGCTCGACATATTTTCCGACAATCGCAATTTTCACGTCGCCTTCGGACGGTTCTTTAATTGTCGAAACCAGTTCGCGCCAACGCTTCAAATCGGCATTTGGAAATTGCTCGCTCAAGTTCAGATTTTCGACAATCAGCGCGTCCAAACCCTGTTCGTAAAAAGCCAGCGGAACTTCGTAAATCGTTTTAACATCGAGCGCGGCAATGACGGCGTTTTCTTCGACGTTGCAGAAAAGCGCGATTTTACGGCGCAAATCGAGCGACAGAGGTTTTTCCGAACGACACAAAAGAATATCCGGCGCGATGCCGATTTCCCTGAGTTCGCGGACGCTGTGCTGCGTCGGTTTGGTTTTGAGTTCTCCAGCGGCGGCGATATACGGAACGAGCGTTACGTGAACGTAAAGCGAATTTTTTTTGCCGACTTCGTTTCCAAGCTGGCGAATCGCTTCCAAAAACGGCAAACTTTCGATGTCGCCAACCGTTCCGCCGATTTCGACAATCAACACATCGGGCGAATCTTTTTCCGCGACGGCGCGAACAGCCTGCTTGATTTCGTCCGTAATGTGCGGGATAACCTGAATCGTTTTCCCTAAATAATCGCCGCGCCTTTCCTTCTCAATCACCGAAAGATAAATTCTGCCGCTTGTCCAATTATTAGCCTTCGTCAATTCGGCGTTCGTAAATCGCTCGTAATGCCCCAAATCTAAATCGGTTTCCGCGCCGTCGTCCGTCACATAACATTCGCCGTGCTGAAACGGCGACATCGTGCCGGGGTCGACATTGATATACGGGTCGAGTTTCATCATCTGCACCCGCGCGCCGCGCGCTTCCAAAAGACAGCCAATCGAACTCGCCGCCAAACCTTTCCCCAAACTCGAAACCACGCCGCCGGTGACGAAAATATATTTTGTTTGTTTTTCAGTCATTGTTTTTGCTCTTAATTATTTTTTCAACTCTTTCAAAATCTTCCTGCGTATCAACGCCAATCGAACTTTCGGAAACTTCAACGACTTTAATTTTCGCGCCGTTTTCCAATGCGCGAAGCTGTTCGAGCATTTCCGTTTTTTCGAGATTCGTCTGTTTTAATTTTGTGAATTTTAACAAAAACTCGCGGCGATAAACATAAAGTCCGGTATGTTTGCGGAAAAGCGAAATCAAATTCGGTTCATTAAATAAAGCGTTTTCCAAAGTGCCGTATCGTTTCACCGCGTCACGCGGAAACGGAATCGGAAAACGCGAAAAATAGAGCGCGAAATTATTTTTGTCCGTAACGACTTTGACGACATCGGGCGACAAAACATCTTTCGCGTCGTGAATTTTTTCGCACGTCGTCGCCATTTGAATTTCATCATTTTCTAAAATCGCTTCGACCGCGCTTTCGATTGTCGTGGGCGCGATTAAAGGCTCGTCGCCCTGCACGTTGACGATGATTAAATTTTCGGGCAAGTTTGCGGCGACTTCCGCGATTCTGTCGCTTCCCGATTGATGATTTTCGCTAGTTAAAATCGCTTCGTTTCCGCTGGCTTCGACAATTTTTAAAATGCTTTCGCTGTCGGTGGCGACAATCACACGCGAAATGTTTTTAGCTTTTTTAGTTTGCTCTAAAGTATGCAGAATCAGAGGTTTTCCGTCCAAATCAAGCAGAAGTTTATTCGCCAGACGACTTGATTCGAGTCGTGCGGGAATGATTGCGATGATATTTTTCAGGGGATTTTTCCCGTGTTGCTTCACGGGATTACAGAGTATATTGTTTGGAAACAAAGTTCAAGGTTGCGCCGCCGCAACTTGGAACTTAAATCTAATTTGGTTAAACTTTTTAACGTGCAAAATTACGAAACAGAGTCCGCCGCAAACTTGCCGCAGCCTTCAACCGAAAATCAGCCGTCCCTTTCTGTTCCGCAAATTCCTTCGCCGGATAATCCGCCGTGGAATAACTGGGCAGCTATCGGAACTTGGATTGCGAGTATAATTTTTATTGCCGTTCTTCCGCTTGCGTTTCTGCTTCCTTATCTATCGAAACAACACCTTGATTTTACAAATCAGGAAGCAGTTAAAAATTTTGCTCTAACAGACCCGACGGCTGTTTGCTGCAAGTATTTGCCATAATTCCGGCACATATCCTGACATTAATTTTGGCTTGGCTGGTGGTTACAAGACTTAGGAAATATTCTTTTCGGCAAACTCTAGGTTGGGAATGGAACGGTTTTAAGATATGGCATTCGATTGTCATCGTCATTTTCTTTCTTCTGCTTGGTTATGTTTTAACTAAAATTTTTGGTCAATCGGAGAATGATTTTCAAAAGATGCTGGAAAGTTCAAGAATTGTCGTTTTTCCGATTGCTTTTATGGCAATTTTTACCGCCCCGCTGGTTGAAGAAGTTATTTATCGAGGCATTTTATATTCGTCACTCCAAAGAAAAGTAGGCATCGTCTATGCCGTAATCATAGTTACATTATTATTTGGCTTGGTTCACGTCCCTCAATACAGTAAAAATTTTTCTCCCGATTTTTCCGCTTTGATACCGCTTTTTTTATTAAGTTTGACTTTGACTTTAATCAGAGTCCGCACAAAAAATCTTCTTCCGTGTATTGTTTTGCATACCATATTTAATACCGTCGGTTCACTGTCGATAATTCTCGAGCCTTATCTCCGAAATTTATCCGAGCCGAATCAAACGCCGACGGCGTTTATTTTCCATCTTTTCAAATAAAAAAGGCAGAAACTTAAGTTCTGCCTTTCCTGTCTCGAAATTTAATCAATTCGCGGCTCGCCTTTTCTGTCAAAAATCGTCGGTCTTTCTACTAGCGGGCGATTCGGTTCGACATTCGGCGGCGGACTCGGGTTCGACGGCGGGGGCGTTGGATTTCCGCCGGTTTGAGGAGTGTTTGGATTAGACGACTGCTGCGGATTATACGAATTGTTCTGATTATTATTATAGATATTTGCCGGATATTGATAACCCCAAACGCTGCTGTTGTAGCCATATCCATACGGCGAATTGTAGCGGTAGCTATAGGGTAAAAAACAGAAACTGCGGCTGAACGGGTCTTGAACCCAGAGACCAAAACCGCTGTTCGAGACGAATCCTCTGGAATAAGACATCAGAGCGCGATTCATTTGTCGATTCAGCAAATCGGCATTTAATTTTGCCAGTTCCTTTGCGCGGGATTTGCTCCAAATTTCAAAGGCATCTTTATCGTCGCGGTCAAATTTGACGACGGCAACTTGTCCTTCATTAAGTTCTGAAGCCTGCCCGCCTTTTAGTGTGACGGCGGTTTGATTATCCAACTGCGCCTTTCCTTTCCAGACCTCAATTTTAGCCGTTCCGTTTTCCGCGACATCAACCCTATAAATACCGGATTTAATTATACTAAATCCTGATTTAGGGGTTTTTACGTCAACTTTAAAATCCTTTGTCGTCACCACTTCAAATATCGCGCTGCCGCGATTGATTTTAATTTGTAAATCATCGAGCGAAGTGGTCGCAAATTCAAATTCGGAATTTTCCGCCAGGCGAACAAAAGAACCCGGATTCAATAAAATTTCGGCTTTTCCGTCAGCGTCGGTTGAAACAACATCGGCGACCTCTAGAGAATCGCCTTTTTTCAAAAGCCTGTGGCTGCCATCCGCGCGCGCGACGGCGACATTGCCCGAAATAAAATTTACCGCTCCGGCTTTTGCCGAAATGACATACAAGTCGCTCGCTGGCGGCGTTTTTTTATTTTCCTTCTTCTTCTGCGCGAATGAAAAAGTTGAAAATAAAAAACAGACGGCGATAAGCGTTAGTGCTTTTACAAAATTCCGGTTCATTTTCTTTCTCCTTAAGGTTGACAAAATAGATGTTCAACTATTGTATACCTTCTCTGCCGCATTTCCAATGTTTTTATTGATTCCGGCGGATAAGTTTAAAAACAACCTTTGCCGTTTTTTCATAATCTTAGTTTTTGCCGCAGTCGCCAAAGACTTCGGCAAATTTATTACGAGGCAATAATTTATGGCTACATACAAAGACCCGATTCAATGCTTCGCGCCAATTGAAATTGTCGAAAGATTATTAGAAATCCGCGCCGACGCAGGTTACCCGGAAGCCATCTATTTACATAGTTCGTCGGAGTTAGCTGACCATTTAGATGCTTACGGATTTGACGTTTATGCGTTTTCAAACGCGGATGAAGAAATAAATTACGGAGATTACCGCGCCCAATTTGTGCCGGGCGGCGACAACGTTCATTGTTCGGAAACGGCGCACTAGTTTTTCAAAACGAGTTCACACAACTGAAGGAACGCGAAAGGTTTGAGAAATCGGCTTTCGCGTTTTTTCTTTTTAATCAGCTTTGATAATAAAAAGCGTGCCGTCGTCGTCCAAAAATTTGCGTTCGGTAAAATCGGCAACGTCTTTGCGGATAAAATCAATTAGCTTTTTGGCGGGAAGTTCGATGCCCGCCAAAACCCTTTGCGCCAATCTTTCGTTGCCGTATTCATCGCCGCTTGCGTTGGCGGCTTCGGTAATTCCGTCGGTGTAAAGAACTAAAGTTTGACCGGCTTCAAAGCGTATAAAATGCTGATGATAACGACGATTGCGAAACATTCCGAGCGGCAAATCGCCGTATTCGACAAAGCGCGTTTCGCCATCCGGTTTAACCAGCAGCGGCGGATTATGTCCGGCATTTGAATAGACAAACGTCCGGTTCGTCGCGTCCAGAATCCCGTAAATCGCCGTCACGAATTGATTATCTTTGACCGAATCCCACAGCAAATCGTTGATTTTCGACAAAGTGATGTGCGGCGCGTAGCCGGTTTGAATCGCCGACCGCAAACTGGCGCGAAGAAACGCCATCAAAAGTGCGGCGGGAATTCCTTTGCCGACGGCATCGGCGACGACCACGCCGATTTGGTCGTCGAAAATTTTTACCCAATCGTAATAATCGCCTGAAACTTCTTCGGTCGAAAAATTATACGCGCTGATGTCGAAATTTTTCAGGTGCGGGTCGCGTTCGGGAAGCAGTTCCAATTGAACTTGGCGGGCGACTTCGAGTTGCGCTTGGATGCGTTTTTTCTCAACAAGCTGCTCGTAAAGCTGAACCTTTTCGATGATGATTGCGACCTGCGAAGCGAGCATCTGCAAAATCGCTAAATCGTCAACATCATAAGCATTTTCGCGGTCGCTTTCGAGGTCGAAAACGCCGATAACTTCGTCGTTCGAGAC
>JBPCRW010000273.1:0-12374 GCA_050996405.1 Pyrinomonadaceae bacterium
TTCCCGGAGTGATGAGTTCGGGAAAAATCGTCGCAAATATGATTGGCAAAGCTGATACAATTACACACTAAAAATTACGAATTACGAATGAGTTTTCAAAAACGATTGCGAACTTTACAGTTTTACAAATCGTAATTCGTCATTGATAATTCGTAATTGTTTATGTGGTATTGGACAAAAGTTTTATTTCTCGTTTTGGTCGGCGCGATTATTGTTTGGCTCGGTTATGAAATTATTACCTTTCCGAACATCTCAAAACTCCGCGCCGAAAATCCGCAGACGACATCCTTGATTGAATATCGTTTGTCGGAAGCTCGCGCAAATGGTCAAGAACCGAAAAAATATCAAATCTGGATGCCGATTGAACAGATTTCCCCGAATCTGCAAAAAGCGGTTTTAGCGGGCGAAGACGCGCGTTTTTTTGAGCATCACGGTTTCGATTGGGACGCGATTCAAAACGCCTGGGACGAAGCGCAAAAGGAAGGCGAAAAGGAAGCCAGAGACGAAGGCGATTACGACCCGAACGATTGGATTCCGCCGATGCCGTCGTTTAAACGCGGAGCTTCGACGATTACGCAGCAGCTTGCGAAAAATCTTTACTTAAGCGAAGAACGCTCGTTTTTGCGAAAGGGGCGCGAAGCCGTTTATACATATTTTCTCGAACGCGATTTATCGAAAAAACGAATTTTGGAAATTTACCTGAACGTTATCGAATGGGGCGACGGCATTTACGGCGCGGAAGCCGCCGCCAGAACTTATTTTAAAAAGTCTGCTTCGGATTTGTCGCCGCCCGAAGCCGCTTACCTTTCGGCAATGATTCCAAGCCCGCTCAACGTTTTCAATCCGAAAAAGAATCCGAAACGTCTCGCCCGCCGCCAGCGCGTCATTCTGCGCGGAATGAATTTCATCAAACTGGCTTACTAAATTACGAAATTAGATTTACGTTTATTTACTATCGATAGATTTTTCTATCCGTCTCCTTTCGGCGGTGTCGGAGTCGGGGTTGGTGTCGGCACGGGTGTCGGAGTCCGGGTCGGCACAGGCGTTGGTGTCGGCACGGGTGTTGCGGTTGGAACAGGAGTTGGTGTCGGCACGGGCGTTGGCGTTGGAATCGGTGTCGGGGTCGGCGCGGGTGTCGGTGTCGGTATCGGCGTAACATACGGAGTCGGTCCGACAACCGGCGGTTCGGAGTTACCGTTTCTATCCTGCGGAACGGGAGCTTCCATAAACTGAACGTTGCGAATGCCGATTTGAGTAGTGCTTTCAAGCTGATGTTTGTCGCCGTCCTGTAATCGATAAGCGGTCTCGATTATTACCGTCGGTTCAATCATCCGCACTTCCGATTGCTGGTCGGCATCCAGTTGCGTGACGGGCTGTGAAAAAATTAATGTTCCTGTTTCCGAAGGTTTGGTGACGTATCTGAATTGCAGGCTGATAAGGTGTTCGGCAATCACGCTGTCGCTAAAGGCAGAACCTTTTACGCCGAAAACGCGGCGGATAAGTTTCCCGTCCGAGTCAACAAAATAATGAACGATATTCATTCTTTTCAAAACCGCGGGACTAGAACCGTAATTTGTGGCGGAAGCTAAAAGTCCGGTCGGACCCGTTCTGTTAAATCCGAATGAATCGCCGTTTGCCCAGAAAATCTGATTGGCGGAGGTATCCACGCCGGTCACTACGCCGAAAGTTCCCGTTCCGTTGCTTGAAACATAATAAATTTCTCCGACGCTGAAATCGCCGATTCGCGCTGGCGGAATGTTAATACTTCCGGTGTTGTAGTTGCTCGCGCCGACAGGAACGTCAATCGCGGCAAAATCCTTGTCTTCGGCGAGCATCGTGATGCGGTCGGTGCGCGGTAAAACGGTGGTCGGCGGCGCAGTTCCTAAAACATTTATTCCGGCTGGAACATTGTAATCTGAAAGCAGCACGCCGACGTTTATGTAACCGCGACCAGTCGGGTCTAAATCGGCGGCGGAACGGGCAGTCAGATAACTCGTCGCAAAATTTGTCGGTATCCAGATGTTGGCGATTCCTTTTAGTCCGTCGCCGTCGATTAAAATATCGCGGGTCAGAAATTCCTGCGAATTGCGAAGCCCCTGCGCGGCATCGGTCATTTGATAATTAGCGTTGGCGGTCGTGATACTGCCGCGCATCAAGGCGAAAGCCGCAGACATAATTATCATCATAACGACCATCGCAATAAGCATTTCCATCAACGAAAATCCGGCTTGAAGTTGTTTTTTTCGCAATTCGCTCATTTCTAATTACCTGTTTTTAGTCGTGCAGTTTCTGGCGGAAACCCGTCGCTTGAACGTATTGAAAGAAAGGCGTTCCGGGCGGCAGTTGATTCGGATTAAGAAACGTCTGGTCGAAACTCCAGTTGCGGCGCGGCGGCATATAAATTATCGACGTGGTATTTTCCCACTGCGAAAGAGCCTGCGTCGAATGATAGAGCGGAACAAAAGAGCCTGCGTAATTCCAGGTTTTTTCCGTTCCGTTCAGATTCCAAAGCTCCAGAAAACGCGGGAAATTTATGACACCGCCGGAGCGTCTCGAATTAGCGGCATCGCGTCCGGGCGCGGCACTCAAGGCGGAGATATTTGTTCCGGCAATGGTTCCAGCGCGAACCGAAGTGCTTTGTGTCACATCGGTTAAATTTTCGTCAGCCATCCGGTAAGGCGTTCCGGTCTGGCTTCGCGCGGTGCTGCTGCCTTCGGGAAACATCGCGCTCAAACCGTCAAACCAGGTTTTTGAAAGCGGGAAAATTGCGTCGCAGGCGATTGACGCGGGAACTTGCGGTCCGGTGTAGCCGCCGTCGTTGAGCGTCGAGCCATCTGCGGGAATCGAGGTAATTCCGGTCGTATTATAATTTCCCCAAACATAAATCATATTTTCGGACGCGACAGTAATTCCTTTGGTCGGCGATAATTTGCCGCTCGCGCCGCTGACGCTCAATCTTTCCCCGTCAAAAAGACGCACCGAACGACGGAAAAAATTTGTTTGATACGACATCGCGCTCATTCCGATTGTCACGCGATTGCCCGCATTGACAGTCCAGAAATTTCCCGTGTCTGGAATCTCGGAAGTATCGTGCTGCAAAATTCCTTTTTTGCTCACGCCGGGCGCGGTCCAGCCGAAATCGATGACATCTTCGCCCGCGTCGAGCGTGCCGTTCGGACCGTAAATGTCTTCGTTATCGACCGTGCCGTTCGTAGATTTGTAAGCCGTGCCGTCGCTCAAATATTCGGTTTTGATTTTATCGCCGCGACGGTCGGAAACATACACGACATAACCTTCGTCGCCTTTGATATTCGCGCTGACGGCGTTCGTTCCCGAAAGTAAATTCGCGTCATAAACGCCGTCGAGCCAGCGCGACAAATTCCGCATATTCAGTTCGACGACGCTCGTAATTCCGCGTTCGTAATAGACATTATTTTCCGACAGAGTGCTTCGCACCCAGCCTTCGCGGACGTTATAAACGTTAATCGGGACGATAATATTGTAACCGCTCGGCGCGGCTTCGCGGACGATAGTTCCGGCGGGATCGTCGTCCACCGCAGACGGCGCGCCGCTGATAAAATTGCGCGATGCGTCGAGAAAAGCCGCCGGATTTTTGATTTCGCCGTCGGCAAGCAACTGCGAATTTCTGGTTAAGCTGACTAAATCGAAACCGTTTCCGCTGCGGTCGCGGCTGCCCTGCACCGCCGCCGCGAATAACGGACGTTGAAGATAGACGATTCCGTTCGGCTCGCCTTCGGTCACGCCCATACTCAAGATTTGCTGCGTCACGTCAACCGAAGTGCCGTCGGGCTTGACGATTTCAATCAGAATTCTGCCTTTGATTCCAGAGCCTGACGGAATATAATTTCCGCCGACGTTTTGCGGCACGCCCTTGACTCCGCGCACCGTCATCGCATTTTGAAGCGCGCCGCCGCTATCTTTTTGCTGAACCGTCACGCCGCTGATTGTTCCGCCGTCGGAAATCATTCGTAAGGTATTCGTGCCGCCGTTTAAAACCGAAGGCGTAAAGGTTGAAAGCAAAACTCCTTCTCCAGCCGGAATTCCGGCGACGTTTGCCGCGCCGCTGCCCGCCGTTTCGTCGTCAATAGTTATCCGCACCGTCGCTTTATTCTGGTATCTCGAAGCCGCCAGAATTTCACTGTCCGAAGGAAGCGCGCGCTTGATGATTTCGGCGGGTGAATTTCCCTCAAGCTGAAGCGGGATATTTAGTTCGTTCGCGCCGGTCGTGTTTGTCAAAATCTGCCCGCCGTATTGGTCGGCAGTTCCGTTTGCCGGTTTAATAGATGTCGCTTCCCAATTCGGATTCGCTACGCCGTTCGGACTGCCCGGATAAAACCCTCGCGTGCCGGGCGTGCTTCCCAGAATATTCGGTCCGCCGACCGTGCCGCTGCCGGATTGAACGCTTCCTTTATTAATCTGGACGTTTGTTCCGCCGATGTTAATCCAGACGTTGTCAAATCCGGTCTGGTTATTCGGCTGCCCGCCGCTGGTCGTCTCGCGCACCAATTCGCCAGCCATCGTCAGACGGTTTAAGAAGGTTATATTCCGCAGCGCGTAAATATTTCCGTTGCTGTGAATTCGTCCGTTGAACGTCATCGCCGGACCGGGCGTAAATTCCAAATCCTCATTGCTGAAAATTCCAAACTGAAAAAGCGGCACGAGATAATTGTTAAATTCGCGTTCGAGTTCGACCTGCGTTTTCGTGTAGCGATTGGTCGCCGTCGAAGACATTTTATACGGAATGATAGTCGCGTAAAGACCGGCGAACGCGCCTTCGGGAATGTTGACACGCGGATAATCGCTGCTCGATAAACCTTGTATCGCCCGCAATTTATCGAGCATTGTCATATCTTCTTCGAGAGTTTGCTGAAAATCGAAACCTTCGGTTGCGAGCGCGGCGGGCGGCGAATTTACTATCGTATTCAAATCGGCGGCAGTCGGTCGCATTTTTGTGCGGAACAGATTACTGAAATCGTTCGTCATTTTTTCCATCGACGAAACCGAAGCGTAAAAAGCCTGGCTGCGCTGCAAATCGCTGGCGGCGATACGAACTTCGGTCGAGGAAAAAGCCAGCGCGGTCAGAGCGACAACCGACAAAATGGCGACAATGATAATCGCCATCGCCATCGCCACGCCGCGTTCGTTTTTGTTTTCATTTTTTGCAGAAGCCCGCACGGAGTAAGGGCGTAAAAAAACACACTTGCTTCGCGCGTGTTTCCGCATTTTTGAAATCTGTTTGTGTTTTCTGAAAAATCTTTTCATCTTCCCGACCGCCTTTTTGCTCTCTGAAAAAAAATTTATCGCGTGACGCGAACTTCGTCGTTTAGATAACTGACCGCCGTCAATTCGCCGATATTTCCGCCCGATGAAAAATAATGAATTTTAACTTCGACTTTTTTTAATGAATCCGTAAGAGTCGTAATTGTAATTTGTCGCTGATAACCACTGCGGACAAGTGCCGGATTATCGAAATCGTCCGCCGTGCCGAATGCGCCGTCCGCGCCCGGGTCGCGCAAATCGTCGGCTGTGCCGTCCACGCCGTCCGGTCCCGGATTGAGCGAAATCGGCTGAAAGCCCGTCATAAATCCCGTAAAAGTATTTACAGACTTTGAATTATCGACGCTGCCAACATTGGCGATTTGATTAAAATCGAGCCGCCGCGTGTTTCGCAGCGAATCGATTTCTTCAATCTCTCCGGTCGCAATCAATTTCGCGTTGGTCACGTTGCGGCTAATCGCGCTGAATTTCAGGGCGTAAGTGATGGCGGCGGCAGTTCCGATAAGCCCGATAGTGATGATAAAAATAGCGGCGACGGCTTCGAGCAGCGAAAAGCCTTGTTCGTTTTTTCTTTTCTGCGTCCGACTTTTATTCGACATAAGCGTTGACTCCCGAACTGTATCGCCAAATTTTTACTCTGCCGCCCGCGCCTAAAACCGAAACGGCAAAAGCGGTGTCCGACGGAGTTTTCGGGTCGTAGAAAAACAACGCCCGATTTTGCGGAACGTTGCTCGAATTGCTGACCGAACCGTCCGGCTGATATTGAATTTCGACGAAATTTGAGGCGAGCGCGGTCAGATTCGAGCCGTCGCCGAGAGCCGCGACCGGCGCGTCCGACGGACGACCATAAACTATTTCATCGGCAGTTAAACCATCGCCGTTCATCGGCATAATCGGATTTTTCGCATCGCCCAGCGCGCCGAAATTTCCGCCATAGACAATCATCGCCTTTTGCGTGTCGTCGTAGCGAAAAGTAATCGCCGTGCGCTGCGACATCGCCTCCTGCCGCGTGTCGCGCAAGGTAGCGGAAATTTGCCGCTGCAACCCCGAAAAACGAAACAATCGCCGTGATGAAATAACCTGCGGCAACGCCAGCACGACGACAATCGCAATCACCAGCAAAACTACGACCAGTTCCGCCAGCCCAACTCCTTTTTGATTTTTGTTTCCCTGTTTATTCGACATACTCAATTTTAAACGACAGAAATTGTGAATGATTTTATACTCTGCAAGTTATCAACTACGAATAACAATGTTTTTCCAAAAAAATAATTGTTTTACAAAATGTTTTTTAAATTTTCCAATGATTTTATTTTGAGAACGAGAGATTATTTTTTGCGGATGAGTTTTGTTGAGGAAAAAGTTTCGAATCGAATGGAGAAATAAGCCGCTAAAACTTATTTCTCCATTCGATTTTAGTTATCAATTGTTGACTCTTTGAAATCCGGTCAAAGATAATGACTGGAAGAAAGGCGTGCCGGGCGGCAGCCGCGTCGGGTCGAGAAAAGTCGCGTCAAAAACCCAGTTGCGCGTCGGCGGGCTATAGACCTTGCCGCTTTTATATGTGCCGTTGTTGTTGTGCGAATTGTAAAGGTTAATTAGAGAACCGTCGTAGTTAAGCCTGATGCCGCCCCAATCTTCCAGAAACCGCTTGAAGTTATGCACGCCGCCGCAAAGATGCGAGTTGTAGCCGCCGCCCTGATTCGGCGTGCCGTCCATACTGCTCATCGTATCGCCCGCCAGAATCGCAAATCTGACCGTCGTTTCAGAAGCGGTTCTATTACTGTAACTAAAAGGCGAGCTAAAACTATTGGCATCATTCCAACTGTTTGAAAGAATTGTGATGGCATCACCGACCACCGAAGCCGGAACGTGGTCAACCGTATCCTGCGGCAGATAATCGATTGATTGCGTCGGCGTTCCGACATTTCTGATGCCGGTGGCGTTATAATTTCCTTTAACATAAACTCCGTTTTCTGAAGCGACTGTAAAACCGTTAGTGTTTTCGGGCGTTGTCGAATCGTAATTACCCGGAAGCACCGTGCCGTTAATTAACCGCACACCGCGCCGATAGTATTTTGTATTAATTACGGCGGCGGCATCCGCAGGCATTTGCACGTTATATTTCGGAGCTTCATTACCGCTATTGTAATCAGTTTCCAGAATGCCATCATTGTTGACATCTTCGCCATACTGCATTATCCCGTCGTTATTGCCGTTTGAACTGTTGATATAGACATCTTCCATATCGTATTCGCCGTCAAAATCGTAATCGCCGCGACGGTCTGAAACATATAAAACCCAGCCGTTTTTGTTCGGCACATCCGTGTTTTTCAAAGACACATTGCTTTTTGAGGCGGCGTAAGCCGTGTTCGTCGGCAGCAGGCTGTTAAAGCCTCCGTTAAAAAATCTTCTCAAATTAGCAACATCAATATCAACCATACTCATCACCCCTGCAAGCGGAACATTTGTTCCATAAACACTGCCGGTATTTAAGACCGAATTGTCAATATTATAAAGTCCCTCGCGCGTATCAAACATCATAATCGGAAAAGGCGCGACTTGAGAGTTATTTTGCGAAACCCCGCTGTAATAAACCTTTGCGCTGTAGTCGGTATCGTTGCCCGATGTGGCGTTGCCGTTGTCATCCGGGATTTTGTCAATTTTATTTATGCCGCTTCCGTCCGTATTTGTCAGAACGAAGTTTTGATTTGTTCCATACCAAAGACTGCTTGAACCGTCGGTTAAAAATGGACTTCCGGCTTTAATGACATTGCCCGGTATCATCCATCTTTGCAGTTTGATAACCGAGCGATTGTCTGGATATTTCGTGTCGGTCGTGTTAGAAGTAAAATTGGCTGCGGTTATTTGAAAATCGACTCGTCCGCCAGACTCTTTAATTATCGGTGCTGGTTCGGTCACGCCGAGACTCAAAAAGTCTTCCGTTACATCACTAGTGACCGGCAAACCCGTGTCCGGGCTGACTTGAACAAGCTCAACCTTAATCCAATTTTGGCGCGTTACGCCGTTAGAATAATTCGCTTTGGTAAATCGAACGCCGTTAAGAGCGGTTGCTTGATAACCGTCGGTCATCCGCTTTGGCTGATAACCATTTCCCGCATCAAGCTGCACGCCGCAATTTCCGCTGACATTAGCGCAACCCGGCAATCTATCTTTGGTATCCGCCAGCGAAACGCGGATACCGGATTTGTTAGCGTATTTTTCCTTAGTGGTAACGGAGCTATCTATCGCGGCGGTTGGAACTGCGACGACCTTTGGATTCCATGCTGTTCCTGATTTGTCATTATAAAGGTCGCCGACGTTTCTTCCGCGTTTTATCAGTTCGATATAATCCGGTGTTCCGCCTCTTTGACGAGTATCGATCGCCAGCGGTAAATCGAGACGCGGCTGCGAGGCTAATAAATTTCCGCCGTAGGTCGCGTTATTATTCGACCAGCTTGCGTTTTTATAAACCGTCGGCATATCGCTGTCGTATGCAAAAAGGTTTGCGCCGTTGGTCGGGCTGTGCAAGGCACTTCCCATATTGTGATTGACCTGCGCGTAAACGCCGGAACTGTTTTTTACATAGACGTTTTCTCCCCAGTTTGTATAAGAATAACCGTTGCGGGCAGTATCGGTTACAATCTGCCCGACCGCCGTCACTCTCGACGAGAAATACAAACCCGTCTGCGCCATCATATAGATATTTCGGTTGGAATGAACGCGCCCGCCAAAGTCGAAACGCGGACCGGGATGGAATTCGAGGTCGTGGTCGTAAAAAATACCGAACTGGAAAATCGGCACTTCGTCGTTGAAAAACTGCCGGCGCAGTTTTACTTTTACGCCGGTTGTTAAATCGGTTGCCGTCGTGTTGACTTCCCAAGCCTGCCGCAGCGCGCTTAATCCCTGCAACTGCTGTTTTGAAACGACGACGATTTTCGGGTCGCCGATTTTCACCACGTGCTGCTCAAAGCTGTAATTCGGGAATCCCGCAAGAGAGCCGCCTTCAACAGTTGCGATGTCGGCATCAGTCGGAGTCAGTTTTTGTTCAAAGACTTTATCGAAATCGCGCGTCATATTTTCCAGGCTCGCTTCGGCAGCGGAAAAAGCGCGCGATTCCGCTGCGTCGTTTGCCGTCGCCAAGGTTTCGGTCGTCGTGCGCGATAGAGCAAGCACCACAAAACCCATCACCAATGCCATTATTAACAAGGCAATCACAACTGCCATCCCGCGCTGATTAGCCTTTTCTTCCTGTTTGCTTTTCATTCTTGACTCTCCGTTCTTAGTGCGGAAACACGCACGAAGTAAGTGTGTCTTTCCTCTTACTGCGGAAACACTCCGCGCCCGTAAGTGTTGCGTCCTTACTTCGTGCGGGCTTCCGCGAAATTGATTTTATCCGGCATCATATTCGAGATTGCGCGTGCTGAATGTCGCGCTGACCGTAATTGTTTCGGGAACTTTTGTCTGCTCGTCATTTTCGTTTGACTGAACGCTCAAGGTAACCGTGATTTGTCTGACCAGATTCATATTTGCCGGAGTGTCGTCACCGGTTCCCAGAATTCCGTCGGGACCAGCTGCCGGGTCTTCTGTGACCGTTCCGTCTTCCAGCACATAACGAACCTGCATATTCTGAATTCCGTAAGCTAACGGCTGGTCTTGAATCTGGTCGGCGGCGGTCGTGCCGCTTCGGTTGTTGCCATAGATTGTTCGGATAAGCGTGCCGTCCGAATTAATTCTGTAACTGACCCAGAAAAATCTTTTTAACGAAGCGGCGTAGGTTGTGCAGTTGGTCGTAACCGTTCCGGTGCAGGGAACGAGCAGGCTTCCGTTTTGATTCGTGCCGGTAAAAGATTGATTAATTCCGAGCGGGTCGCCGGGCGCGAATTCGATTCTGTTGCCCGTTAAATCTACTTTGGTTGCCATCACCGCAACCTGACTTCCGTCAACGGTTTCGACTAAATACAAATCGTTGACAGCCGGTTGAATTTGGCTTGGGTCGGTGGTAATCGTCGTCCCGTCGGTTGTGACCGATGCCGTGTTGGGCGCGCCGCTGGCGGCTTGCGCGCCTTTGAGAGAAATTTTATCGCCGCCGTTAAAATCCATATCGCGGTAGGCAAAAGCCACCAGGTCGGTTTTTCCGTTATTCGGGAGTAAAGTATTAGCGTTGAGGTTGTTGCCGGAAACGATTGAGGTCAAAACATCGCGTGTGCTGTTAGTATCCGGCGCGATTCCGAGACGGGTCGCTAAAAAGCCTTCGGGAACTGAACCGCCCGTCAGGTTGTAGCTTAATCCGGCGTTGAGCGCGTCACGACCGATTAAATGAATCGCCGCCCGCGCGTTTTTCAGCGTGTCGCTGCGGCGGCTGGCGCGGTTGCGGTCAATCCGCGAAATTTCCATCAGCCCGAAAATCGAGCCGGTGACAATTAAAAAAATGACGACCGAAATCAGCAGTTCGAGCAAGCTAAAACCATTTTCGGTTTTTCTATCGCGGGCGACCATTTTATTTTTTACTTTAAGCTGAATCATTGCGAACTGCTCCTTACTGATAGAGAGAAACCAGTGTGGTCATTGTTTCCTGGCGCGTTCCGCCGTTCACCAAATAGCGAACGGTGACGGTCACAAGTCGTTTTTTAATCGCTTCGTTAACGCCTTCCTGCACATCCGTGATAACAATCTGGCGGCTATAACCATTCATAACCCGACTGGTGTTTGTCGTATTATTCGCTCCGGCGCACGGCGCGCCCGCGTCGCAGGCATCGTCCGCCGTGCCGAAAACTCCGTCTGTTCCTTCTTCTTCACGAACCGGTCGGAATCCGGTCATAAAAATTCCCTGCGGCACACCGTTGACCAGATTATTTCCGACGTTGCCGATTGAATCCCAGCCCGTCACGCTGTTACCGCTGCCGTCATCTTTTTTCATTTCTTTGGCTGAAAATACGGATTCGATGGTCGAAAATGCCAGTTGCTTGGCAATAACCTGCTTGTCCGTTTCGTAAGAACGCACCAGATTCGCCATCACCGCGCCGGTCATCGCCAGAATTCCGACCATCATAATCACCAGCGCAATCATTACATCGATATACGAAAAGCCCTGTTCGCGTTTTTTACATTTCATTTTAAATCCTCTGAATAATTCGGTTATCACTTGAAAAAAAAGATGTTTTTTCGCCGACGGTTAAGAGCCGTAACTGCTTCGCTGCGAATCTTTCCACACATAACCGCTGCCCTGCTGGGCGTATTCCCACATCCGCACCGAGCCGCTCGAACCGACAATGGTAATTGCCCTCGAAACTTCGGAAACAGTGGTGCTTCCGGTTTTCGGTTTCCAGACGTAGAGGGTCGCGCCGACCTGGTTCGCGCCCGCTCCAATATCGTTAGTTCCCGCGTCAACCACCTGCCCGTTGAGCAGGAAACGAAGCGTGCAGACCGTGTGCGCCGGACTGAAAATATAAGTGCTGGGTTTAAAAACTGCGGCGGGAACGGGAGCGGTTTCCGGCGGCGTGCCGCTGACGTTGCTTGGTTTTGTGTCGATCCGAACTTGGCTGCTATCGTAAAGAGGAATGGTTCGGATGACAAAATCGTCGCTGGATTTGCTCGAATCCTGTTCATTTATTAAACGGGCGACATTACTGCTTAAATCCAGTTCCACACGCATTGTGACGCGCTGCGTCAAGGCTCTCTGTCTGGCTTCCTGAATTAAATCGACAATCTGAAGCCCCTGGTCGTCGGCTTTATAAAGTTGTTTGGTGGTCGTGAAATAGATGAGCGAAACGGTCGTCATAATTCCGATAATGGCTAAAACGGTGAGCAGTTCG
This sequence comes from Pyrinomonadaceae bacterium, assembly GCA_050996405.1. Taxonomy (GTDB): domain Bacteria; phylum Acidobacteriota; class Blastocatellia; order Pyrinomonadales; family Pyrinomonadaceae; genus JBPCRW01. The sequence continues at coordinate 12,114 of JBPCRW010000273.1, forward strand.
ATTAGCGAGAAACCATTATCGCCGCCTAATTTTCTTTTTTGTTTTATTATCTCTCGCATATATTTCCGACGAATAAATTTTCGCGTCTTTATCTTATCAAAAAATGTTTGCTAATGTCAAATAATGTTTAACGATGAATTGCTAATTTTAAAAACAGCCTAAATAACTTTCATTTCCTGATTTACAAATAAAACGATTTGGAGAAAAATCCCTCGCCGGAAATAAATTCAAGGCGAGGGATAAGCGGGGAAGAAATTTTAC
>JBPCRW010000185.1:0-6540 GCA_050996405.1 Pyrinomonadaceae bacterium
AAGGGGATAAAACAATGATTGGGAAAATAATCGGGAATTATAAAATCGAACAAAAATTGGGCGAAGGCGGAATGGGCGCGGTTTATAAAGGCGTTGATACGATGCTCGACCGCGAAGTGGCGATTAAGGCTCTGCGACCGGAATTAGCTTCGCAGACTTCAATCGTCGAACGATTTCGCTCGGAAGCCGTCACTTTAGCAAAACTTCAGCATCCGAATATCGCCACGCTTTACTCTCTGTTTCGTCAAGGCGACGAGCTTTATATGGTTTTGGAATTTGTGCGCGGCGAAACGCTTGAGCGCGTTTTGCAAAGACGCGGCGCGCTGCCCGCATCGGAAGTCATTCCGGTTTTCTCGCAAATTCTGGACGGCATCAATCACGCGCACGAATTCGGCATCGTTCACCGCGACATCAAACCGGCGAATATGATGCTGACCGAAAACGGCAAATTGAAAGTTCTCGATTTCGGCATCGCCAGACTTTTGGGCAGCGCGCGAATGACGCGGGCGGGAAACATCATCGGAACACTCGAATATATGGCTCCCGAGCAGGTCAAAGGTTTAGAGACCGACGCGCGTTCGGACATTTACGCGCTCGGCATGCTGCTTTACGAAATGTTGACGGGCAGAACGCCGTTTGTGTCGGAAAACGAGTTCGAGTTGATGAAACTGCAAACCGAAGCGATGCCGCCCGCGCCTCGTCAAATCAATCCGTCGATTCCCGAAGAAGTCGAAGCCGCGATTATGCGGGCGATTCAAAAAAATCCCGACGAGCGTTTTCAAACCGCCGGAGAATTCAGAGAAGTGTTGCTCGATGCCGGTTTTGCCGCGCACGGTTCGATGCGCCGCAGCACGGGTTCGCATAAACCGGAAACCGCTCGCCGCCCGTCGCAGCCGCCGGTTTCGCAGCCTGAAACGGACAAAACCGCCGTGCTTGACGAAGATTCAAAAAGAAATCTTTTGAGCAGTAGTCCTGTTTCGGAGGAGACTTTATCTACGGCGGTTTTACCTACAAATGAAATCAAGGAAACCCGTCTGGACGGAGGAAGCGCGGAGCAGTCTTTTCAACCGATGATTCCGGCGATAAAAGGAACGCGGCTCGGCGATTCCGGCGGTTCAAATTCTCAAGAAACTTCTTTTTTAAATGACGAACCGCGAAAATCATTTTTCGATAATTTGACTTGGATTCATTATGCCGGAGCGAGTTTTGTCGCCGTGATGTTTTTGGGTTTGCTGGTAGTTATTCCATTATTTATTTGGGGCGGAAGCGGAGGCTCTGTAAAAAAATCGGAAGTTAATACCAATACTAATGTCGAGAGCAGCAAACAAAATCCGCAAATCGTGGTAGTTCCAAATCAGCCTGCAAACGTTTCGCCGTCTCGAATTACTGAAGACGATTCGCCCCTGAACAATCCGCAGAGGACAAGTTCAAATTCGATGGCGAACAGTCCTTCAATGAATGCAAAATCAAATTCGAGCTCGATGTCTCACACCGCGCCATCTTCGCCCACTGAAGTTGCGGAGAAGCCGAAAAATGAGCCGAAACAAAATAAAACAACGACAAAACAAGAACCGCAGCCGCGAGAAAATGCGCCGCAGCCGCGCCGCAATGAACGAGCGGCAAATCCGCAGCCGCGAGACAGCGCGCCGCCGAAAAGCAGCGATGCGGACGAAAAGCTCAGGGAGAAAAGACTGACAGATCATTAAAGCCGTTGTTTTGGACACTTTTTTTAGACGAACGCGAACTATGGGAATTTATTCAAAACTTTTTAAGACAAAATGTCTGCAAGGGAGATGACTATGTTAAGCAATATCTTAAATACTTTGACGAACTTACACATCACGAAAAAAACCGCGCCTTTGTTTCCGGCAAAAATTGCGGCGAACACCGATTTGTTTTTCAGATTGGCGGTTAAATTCGTTTTCGGAATCGCGCTGGCAAGTTTTTTCTGGACTTTTCCTTTGACAACTTTTGCCCAGCGAAAACGGGTTCGCCGCCCCGCCGCGCGCAACACCGTCGCTAAAGCCGAAGATAGTCCCGCGAAAAAGGCGACTGATGAAGCGTTTGCCTTATTCGACCAAAATACTAACGATTCGCTGCAAGCGGCATTAGTTAAATTCGACGAAGCGCGGCAACTATACCGGCAAGCGGGTGACAAAAAAGGCGAAGCGGATTCGGTGACGTATCTCGGCAGAACCTATCGCAAGCTCGGCAACGGCACGGAAACCTTCAATAAATATAAAGAAGCGGTTGCCATTTATCACGATAGTAATGACAAAAAAGGCGAAGCCAGCGCGCTTAATAACATCGGCGCGCTTGCCAGAGATTTAAGCCGATTTAGCGACGCGATAGATTATTATCAGGCGGCTTTGCCGCTTCAGCGCGAAACTAATAACAAATACGGCGAAGCCGCGACTTTAACGGGTCTCGGCGAAAGCTACGGCGGTTCAAGACAATCGGCTGACGCGCTCAAATATCTCAATCAGGCGATGGCGATATGGAAAACTCTCGATTCAAAAAAGGACGAGGTAGACGCGCAGATTGCCCTTGCCGGTGTGAATTCGCTCTCGGCTGAAACGCGCGCGCAGGCTCTCCCGCTTTATGAACAGGCATTGTCAATCACCCGGCAGCTTAAAATGCCGTTGCTGGAAAGCCGCGTTTTAGACAATCTTGCCGATTTTTATGATAACTCGGGAGAAAAACAAAAAGCAGTAGAGTATTACAAAAACGCTCTGGCGGTTTGTCAGAGAGCTTCGTCAGACCAGAACGCGCCGTCTGCGACCGCCGTCATATCAGACCATCTCGGTTTTTTATATTACCGGATGGCTGATAGGGAAAACGCGATGAATTATCTGATGTCGGCGGCAATCATAGCGCAAGAGAAAGGTTATGACTCGATTAAGCAATATATTTTCGGCAATTCCGGCGAAATTTATTTATCGTCGAACGATCTGCCGAGAGCGACTAATTTTTTTAATCAAGGCTTGTCGCTCGCGCAGAAATTAGGTGATAAACGCGCCGCTGCTTATAACTTAATCGGTCTGGGAAACGTCAATCTAAATAATAATCATTCGTCGGAAGCACTCGGATTTTTCAACCAGGCATTTCCGCTCTCTAATGATTACATAATGCAGAGCCGCGCTCTTGCCGGCATCATCCGCGCGCAAACTCTTTTGGGCAACAGCGATGCCGCGCTGCAAGCCGTCAACCAAGGGCTTAAATTAAAAGTCAACGACGGTAATTTTGAATCGCAGGCGGTTCTCGCCAACGCCATTGCCTTCGGACATCTTCGCTTCGATACGCCGCAAAATTCCGTGCAGGTTTATAACCAAGCCATCACCATCTCGAATAATTACGGTTATAAACTCGGCACGGCAAATTCGCTTTTCGGTCTCGGTATGGCTTATGAGAAAACGAACGATTATCAAAAAGCTCTCGAAGCCTTTAATCAGGCACTTCCGGTTTGGCGGCAAATGAAAAACTCGGCTGCCGAAGCGACGATTTTACTGGAAATCGGAAATGTGAATCTCACTCTGAATCAACCGCAAGCTGCGGTGGAGGCATATAACCAGCTTTTGCCGATTGTCCAAAATACCGATAACCAAAATTACCGCGCCATAGCGTTGAACAATATCGGGCTGGCGAATTTCAGAATGGGCGACAACGCTAAAGCCATCGAATACTACAATCAGGCTTTACCGTTGTATGAAAGTTTGGACAGCACTCAGGGACAATTTCAAACGCTGTCCAATCTCTCGCTCGCCTACGAGAAAATGGGCGACAAAAAAAATGCCAAAGAATATAAGAAAAAGGCTGAGAAGTTTAAAAAATAACGTTTCGGGAGAAAAAATTTAATGGATAAGTATTGTCAAAATTGTCATCAACCAAATCCGCCGGACGCGCTCTTTTGCCGCAGTTGCGCCGCGCCACTTTCGCAAGGCGCGAACGCCGGACAATATGCGAATCAGCAATGGAATCCGCAAAATCAAGCGGCGCAAAATTTCGCGCAAACCGCGCCCGACAAAGCGAGCGGGCGCGCCGTCGCCGCTCTGGTTTTGACCATTTGCGCTTTCTGCTGCGCTTTTTTTACGGGCATTCCGGCGGCGATTCTCGGTTGGATGGAAATCAACGACATCAAAGCCGGAAATTCGTCGCCGAAGGGAATGAGGATGGCGCAAATCGGTTTGTGGGGCGGCATCGCTCTTTCTATTCTGGGCGCGATTGGCTGGGTTTTAATGTTTTTGTTCGGAATGGTCGGAGGCAGAGGATATTGAACTGTGCCGAATAAAAATTTTCGGGCGGCTCGTTTCCCGAATCTAGACAAGAATTTTGGATGTTTTTATAAAATCAGGAGGAAATATGAATAAATCTTACTTTTTAACCGGACGATGTTTTGCTGTATTGCTGCTCATCGCCCTTGCTAATTTTTTCGTTCAGCCAATGTGTTTTGCATTGTCATCAGCCCCGTTTGTGAATCGGCAGGAAGAAGCAACTTTGCCGGACGGAACGGAATTTACCGTCGAAACGACGGAAGAAATTTCCAGTAAAACTGTGGTCGAAGGCGACCCGCTAACCTTTAAAGTTAGAGACGACGTAACGATTGACGGCAAAGTGGTAATTGCCAAAGGCGCGATTGCCAAAGGCGTTGTTTCCAACTCCGAGAAAAGCGGGCGGTTGGGCAAAGGCGGAAAATTGGGTATCCGTATCGAATCGACGACTACGGTTGACGGACAGAAAATTCGATTGCGGGCTTCAAAAGGAGGCGAAGGCGACGATAAAACCGCAACCACCGTCGCGCTGGTCGTGTTGTTCGGTCCGCTGGGTTTTCTTAAAAAAGGCAGTGACGCAAAAATCAAATCGGGAACGGAAATAAAAGTCTATACCGATGAACAGGTCAGAGTTAGGACTGGTTCATCTAAAACAGGGCTGCCGCCTATAAATCACGTAATTATATGGTAGCGGCTTAATCATTAGATAGCGGAACTTTAGCCACATTCAACTGAAAATCGCTATCAGCAGTTGAGCGCAATACGATTTACAGTCGGGTCGAGAAAGCAACAATTTAGGAGGATGTATGAAAAAAATATTATTAGTTGGATTGGTGATTTGTTTTACTTCAATTTTTTCGTTTGCACAAACGAAATCTTTTTCAGCCATTGATGAGTTTTTAACTAACAATGGCGGCTCTTTTGATAATCGAGACGAGATAGTAACGCTTTTTAATAAAGAGCGGGTTCGTTTGGGCGGAGACTTTGAAACGGAGCTATGGAAATATCTCGGTAAAGATGTCAGAAAATATTACTGGACAAGTGCTTTTTTAGAGGACAAAGATTATTCGCAGGACAAAAAACCGATGCCGAAACTTGCTTATGAAGTAAAACTGCGCGGCACTGAAATTCCGGTAGATAAAGACGATGTGGAAGGTTTAGGAATGAAAGTTACGCTTCTGCGCGATGCGGCGATTAAATCTTCTCTAGACGGAAACCGCGAGTTGGCAATTAAATACAAAAAGCGGGCAACGGAAATTATGGAGAAAAATAATCTTGCGGCGATGGGAGTAATCGGCGCGACCACCGAATTTGACCAGTGTATTTACGATAATCTTGAAAAAGATACCAGTATGTGCAAAAAAGACGCGCCTTAAACAACAGAAAAATGATTTCAAACTGAATTCATAGGCAGCGCGGTTGGTGAATTACCAGAACCGGAATATCCAATTATGGTTATAGAACAAGGAGAAGTCCTCGTCCGAAACAGCCTGGAAAACGCCGAAAATGGGTCGTCTGAAAAATCGACATTTCTTCTTTGTTTTTGCGCTTTACGGCGATGAGCAAAGAACGATAAATAAAGAAAAGGAGATTTATATGCTGGTAAAAGTTATTGGCTGGGTAGCACTGATTATAGGAATTCTTTCCATCCCGCTTTGTGGCTGGATGGTTATCGACGGAGCTTTCGGCACAGCGAGCAGAATGTTTCTGACCGGTGTGCTGTGCGCGCTCAGCGGCTGGCGATTGGTGAAAAGGAAATCTTAAAAGAAATAAAAATTCAAGATAAACAAAAGGAGAAAAAAATGAAAAAACAAACAAAACAAACAAAACAACGCTGTTTAGCATTTTTGCTGTCGGCATTTGCCGTCATCGTTATACTGGGTTCGTCCGTTTCAACTTTTGCACAGGACAAACTCGAAAAGGATTATCGAGGTTTTCCGGTGAAATTGTCATCTCTTGTCGAGGCTTTGAAATCAGGGGAATTCCAGGAAAACGAGATTATTACAATAGTCAATGAAAACGGTGTTAGTTTCCCGCTTACGTCTGACAACGAAAAGAAATTAAGAACTGCCGGAGCTAATTCCGAATTGATTGCAGCCGTCCGGCAAAAATTTTTCAGTTCGTCAGGGGTTGTCAACGGAAAGGCGGCGAATTTAATTGCGCCGACGTATCCGGCGGCAGCCAGGGACGCGCATGCAGGCGGCAGTGTAAATGTTGCGGTAACAATTGATGCGGACGGAAATGTGTTGACCGCTCATGCCGTCAGCGGAGA
>JBPCRW010000285.1:0-14487 GCA_050996405.1 Pyrinomonadaceae bacterium
CTATTAAACCGATTACCGGTATTGTGACGAATGCATTGTGTCTGACCAAAATCATCATTGCCGAAATTAGCGAGAGCAGCAAAATATGAATTATAAAATTTCTCTTGCTAAAAGATTCAAGATTTAAGAACAGCCAGAGTAAATAGGAAATTATCCACAGCAGCATAATCGCCAGCCAAGCGTCTTTCCAGAAAATTACGGAAATAAACATAAACGGGGTGAGAAATGGAATTAAAAAAACAACGGTGGAAATTGTCGCAATCAGTTGACTGCTCTGTTTTGAGATATTTTGACCCGAAAAAAAACGCAGCGAAAGCGAAAACGCGCTTCTCAAACCGAACAATGCCGCGAGACACTGAAGAAATATCAGCGTTCCGATTCCGCCGCCGATTTTAAAAATCGCCGCTAAAACTATTGACATCAACGGTGGATGCCAGTCAACAAAATTGCCTTCGAGTGCCTGTCCGTATTGGTCAATCGAATCCGGCGACATTATCGCGGGATAGTAAATCTGCCAGACGAGGACGGCAATCACGATTAACAAAATCGCTTGCCAGATGTATCCATATTCAATAAATATCCGCCGCGCGGTTTTATTTTCTTGAGAATCAATCATTTTTATTATTGACGTATAATGCTTTAATTTAGAATAAAATATCACATCGGATAATCAAAACAAGTCCGAACGGAAAAATTAAAGAATTTTAAAAGAGTGAAAAAACATCCATTACGAGTCGCAATTATCGGCTTAGGCGCGGTCACACGCAACATCCATTTGCCCGCTTATAAAATGCTGGCGGAAAAAATAGAGATTGTCGGCGGCTGCGATACCGATGGCGAAGTGCGAGAATTCGCGCGTCAAAAACTCGGCGTAGGCGAGATTTTCGACGACCCGCGAAAGATGATTGAAACAACCGCGCCCGATATTGTTTCAGTTTGCACGCCGCCGTCCCCGCACGTCGAACAGACTCTGCTCGCGCTCGAATATAATGCACACGTTTTTTGCGAAAAACCGCTGGCGGAAAGTTTGGCGAATGCCGCGCAAATCGTCCGCGCCGCCGAAAAAGCAAATCGTTTTGTCGTCGTCAATAATCAATTTCCGTATATGAATATTCATCGCGGCGCGAAAAAAATAATCGGCTCGCCCGAATTCGGACGGCTGCTCTTTATGCAGGCGTGGCAGATTTTTCACCCGTCGCACCACACCGAATCCGGCTGGCGCGGGCGTTTAAAACGTCGTTTGTGTTTTGAATTCGGGATTCACGTTTTTGAACTGGCGAGATATTTTTTCGATGCCGAACCGCTAAGAATTTCGGCGCAGATGCCGCAGCCGAATCCCGCACAACACGCCGACACGCTTAATTTAATTACGCTGGAATTTGCCGACGGACGCGCCGCTTCGATTATTCTTAACCGTCTGAGCCACGCGCCCGAACGTTATCTCGATATGCGGCTCGACGGCGAATTCGCTTCGGTTCAAACTTCAATCGGCGGGCGCGTCCGCATCGAAGCCGGAATCCACACGCGCGAAAAACGTCCGTTTCTCAATCTCAATTTTGTCAAAGGCGGCAGCGCGATTTTGCAAAACGGCAACAAATCCAGAATCATTGCCAGAGATGGAATCAACCCTTTTGCTTCGTCAACGGCGCGTCATTTCGGAAATTTCATCAAAGCTATCGAGGAAGGCGGAATGCCGCCCGCCACCGCGCAGGATAATCTAAAAACTCTCGCGCTCGTCTTTGCCGCTTACGATTCCGCCGAATCTCATTGCGCGATAAATATGAGCGATTATATGAGCGAGCAGCAATTTGAAACAAACTGATTTTATGAATTTACCCGCGAAAATGACTGAAGAAAAACTAAAAATAAACAGTCAAATAAATGACGCGAAACCGATTCAAGTCGGAATTGTCGGCGCGGGATTGATGGGCAAATGGCACGCGCGGGCGGTGAAAAAAGCGGGCGGGAAAATCGTCGCCGTCGCAGATTTTGACAAAGAAAAAGCGAAACTTTTGGCGGCAAAACACCCGTCGGCGCACAGTTTCAGAAACGCGGCGGAAATGCTTAACCGGCAATCAATTGACGTGCTGCATGTTTGCACTCCGACAAATAGTCATCTCGAAATTGCCGAACTTTCAATTAAAGCCGGAGTTAATATTTTCGTCGAAAAACCGCTTGCCGCGTCAGCCCGCGAAACAATTTATCTTTATGATTTAGCCGCCGAAAATAAAGTAAAAATTTGTCCGGCGCATCAATTCGCGTTTCAGCAGAGCGTCAAAAAAGCGAAAAAAATGCTTTCGCATATCGACGAAATAATTCATTTGCAAGCCGCGATTTGCTCGGCGGGCGGCGCGGGACTTTCCGCCGAAAACTTGGACGAAATCGCCGCCGATGTTTTGCCGCATCCGCTCTCGCTGTTTCAAACTTTTTTGAACATTTCTTTAATCGAAGGAAATTTCGACGCTTGCCGCCCGCAAAACGGCGAACTGCGTATTTCGGGACAGGCGGATAAAACTTCGCTCGAAATTTTCATCAGCTTAAACGCGCGACCAACTTTGAATTCTTTTCAAATCGTCGGCTCAAGCGGCACGATTCATCTCGACCTTTTTCACGATTTCACGTTTATCGAAACGGGAAAAGTTTCAAAGTGGCGGAAAATTCTGCACCCGTTTGATTCGTCCGTCAGAAATTTTTCCGCCGCGTTTTTTAATTTGATGCGCCGCGCCGCGCGTTCTGAAACGGCTTATCCGGGACTGCAAAATTTAATAAATCTTTTTTACGGCGCAATCCGCGAAAAAAAGGTTTCGCCCGTTTCGCCCGCGCAGGCAATAAACGTCGCGCAAATCCGAGATTATTTAATTTATCGCGCCGGAGAGAAAATAAAAAAGGCGGAAACACGCACGAAGTAGGTGTGTGGTTTCAAATACACACTTACTTCGTGCGTGTTTCCGCAAAGAATGAGAATTGTTAATGAGCGAAATTAAAATTGTTAAAAAACCTGTCTTATCTGTAATTCTGGCATCGCAAAATGCGCGTCAAAGCGCGGAAAAATGTCTGCGCGAAATTGAAAATCAATGCGTGAAAAACAATGTCGAAATCATTATTGTTGACAATTCAACTGACAAAACCGCAGAGATAATCGCGCAAAGATTTCCCGCTTTGAAACTTGTCAAAGCCTCGCAAAACAAGCTGATTCCTGAATTATGGAAAATTGGAATTGACGAAAGCGCGGGCGATTTGGTCGCGCTTTCGACGACGCACTTTGTTCCGGCGAAAAATTGGATTGCCGAAATACGCGCCGCGCACGAATCGCCGTTTGCCGGAATCGGCGGCGCGATTGAAAATGACGAACGCGCCGGATTGGTTTCGTGGGCGGTTTATTTCTGCCGTTACAGCCGTTATATGCTGCCGTTCGCGCAGGAAAACGTAGAGGATTTTGCCGCCGATAACGCTTCGTATAAACGTGCCGATTTGGAGCGCGTCAGAGGTTCGTGGACGAACGGATTCTGGGAAGTTTTCGTTCATCGGGCAATGATAAAGGAAAAAATGCAGCTTATTTTATCGCCGGAAATTATTGTTTATCATCAGGATTCTTTTACCTTTTCGGGCTTTATGCGACAGCGTTTCGCGCACGGCAAACAATTCGGCAACGCTCGCGCCGGAAATATTTCGGGCGCGAAAAGAATCGCTCTGATTACGCTTTCGCCGCTGATTCCCTTTCTGTATATTTACCGGATCACGAAGCGCGTTTTTTCCAGAAAAAGAAATATTGATAAATATTTTTTATCGCTGCCGGTTCTATTTTTGTTTCTCTTAAGCTGGTCGCTCGGCGAATTTTGCGGTTATCTTGCGGACAATGCGGAAACACGCATGAAGTAAGCGTGAAAAATGCCCTCGACTATCGTGCGCGCCTTCCGCAAAAATGAGAAAGTTATGACTATAATTGATTAAGTCCGATACATTATGCCAAAATTTTCCGTCATTATTCCTTCGGTCAACGGTTTGCCGACGCTTGCCGAATGTTTGACCGCGCTCGAACGGCAAAAATGTGATTTCGATTTTGAAATTATTGTCGTTGACCGGACGCGAAACGACATGGGCGAATATGTCCGTGAAAATTTTCCTCGTGTTAAATTGATAGAAATTCCCGCGCCGCGCGGCATTCCTGAAATGCGTTTTATCGCAATGAACAGGGCACGCGGCGAATTTCTGGCGATAACCGAAGACCACTGCATCGCGCCGGAAAATTGGCTGGCGCGAATGTCGGAAGCGCACGACGCGGGTTACGAAATTGTCGGCGGCGCGGTTGAAAATATGAGCCGCAAACGCCTGATTGATTGGACTGTTTTTTTGTGCGAATACAGCGCGTTTATGCCGCCGATTGCGAATGGCGAAGTTGATTTTGTGACGGGCAACAACACTTCTTACCGGCGTTCGACGCTTGAAAAACTCGACGAATCGCTTTTGAAAAATTACTGGGAATATTTTCTGCAAGCCGAATTAAAACAAAACGGTGTCAAGTTTTTTTCGGCTTCTTCAATTGTTGTAAATCACAAAAAAGAATTTGGTTTTTTATATTTTTTAGCGCAGAGATTTTATTATTCGCGTTCGTTCGCGGCGATGCGAAAACAAAAATCTACATTTGCCGAACAAGTTTTATACGTTCTTTACACGCCGTTTCTGCCATTTCATCAGACGTGGAAAATTTTCCAAAACGTGCGGCGCAAAAATCGAAATTACCGTGAATTTTTCCTGTCGCTGCCGATAATGCTGGTTTTTATGATGAGTTACGCGCTCGGCGAATTGACCGGATATTTGTTCGGTGCGGGGAAAAGTTTGTTAAAAGTCGAATGAGTTTTTCGGAAAACGGACAAGTTAAACTTTCAATCGTCATCGCCGCGTGGAACGGCGTTGAGATGCTGCGCGAGTGTTTAATATCGCTCGAAAATCAGATTGAATCGGCGAACGCGGAAATCATCGTGGTCAGCAATTTTGCAAACGGCATTGAGAAAAACGCATCGGAATTTCCGTTTGCCAGACACATTATTCTTCCGGCGGACGCGACTTTGCCTGAACTTCGCGCGCGCGGGATTTTTGAATCGAATGGCGCGATTATCGCTCTCGGCGAAGATATTTGCGCGTTTGATTCAGATTGGTGTCGTGAAATTCTAAAAGCGCACGAGTCGAAATATTCAATTGTCGGCGGCGCGGTGGAAAACGCCGGAAAACAAAATTCGCTTGATTGGGCGGTTTATTTTTATGATTACGGAAAATATATGCCGCCGAATCAGGCGCGAATAATTGACGCTTTATCGGAAATGAATATTTCGTATAAGAGGGAAATTCTTGAGCGGCTGCGGGAAAATTACGCGGACGGATTTTTTGAAACTTTCATTAACGAAGAATTAAAACGACGCGGATACGAATTGTATTTGCAGCCTTCGGCAATTGTCTTTCACCGAAAAAATTACGAATTAAGAAAAGTCGTTTCGCAGTTTTATCATCAGGCGCGTTCGTTTGCCGCCCGCCGCGTTTTCAATTTTCCATTTTCAAAAAGATTATTCTTTATCGCAGCTTCCCTGCTGCTGCCGGTTTTGCTTCCCGTTCGTGTCATTTCTCGGACAATCGGCAAAGGTCGGCGTTTCGGAAAATTGATAATATCGCTGCCGTATCTCGTGATTTTAACGAGTGTTTGGGCGTTCGGCGAATTTTGCGGATACTTGAATGATGAGGGAACGAGCGGACGCGATTGGAAATGAATTTTAGAATCAACAGGAAATTTTTATGAGAATCGGAGTTGATGCCTGCACGTGGAATAATCGAAGGGGTTTCGGGCGTTTTACGCGCGAACTGCTCGAAGCCGTGCTTGCCTGCGATAAAGAAAACGAATATCTGTTTTTTGTTGACGGCAAATCGGGCGAAAACGAAGAACTGCCCGCCAATGTCAAAACGATTGTCGCAGAAACAAAAGTTTCGCCGATGACGGCGGCTTCGGCTTCGGGAAGGCGTTCGTTGAAAGATTTATGGGCGATGAGCCGCGAAGTTTGGCAGCATAAAATTGACGTTTTTTTCTTTCCGGCGGTTTATTCATATTTTCCGATTTTCAACCGCGCGAAAATTATCGTCACCATTCATGATGTCATTGCAGACCATCATCCCGAACTCGTTTTTCCGAATTCAAAATTGAAAATGTTCTGGAAATTGAAACAGAATATGGCAATCCGACAAGCCGATTTAATTTTGACGGTTTCCGATTATTCAAAACGCGAAATCGTCGAATATTTTAAATTGCCCGAACCGAAAGTGCGCGTTATCATCGAAGCCGCGCGCTCGGTTTTTAGAATCATTCCGCCAAATGAAGAATCCGCTAAAACTTTGAATCGCTATAATTTAAATCCAGACGGTAAATTTCTGCTTTACGTCGGCGGCATCAGCCCGCATAAAAATCTGAACACTTTAATCGAAGCGTTCGGGCAAATTGTTTCCGGCGCGAACGATTCAAAACTTAAGCTGGTTTTAGTCGGAGATTACAAGGACGACCCGTTCTTTTCGGCTTATCCGGCGTTGAAAAAACAAACTGACGAACTTGGGTTGGCGGACAAAGTAATTTTTACGGGTTACATCGAAGATATTGATTTAGCGCATCTTTACAACGCCGCAACAGTCGTCGCGCTGCCTTCGCTCGAAGAAGGATTCGGGCTTCCGGCGGTCGAAGCGATGGCTTGCGGCGCGCCCGTCGCAGCAAGTAATCGAGGTTCGCTGCCGGAAGTTCTGGGCAGTGCGGGGCATTTTTTCGACCCGTTGAACGTGCAGAATATGGCTGAAGTTATCGGACAAATTTTAGACAACGACGCGGAAAGAAATGAGATGAGTCGCGCCGGAGTTATAAGAGCGCAGGAATTTTTGTGGAACAAAGCCGCTAGAGACTTATTGAACATTTTCGATGGACTGGTGAAATAATCGTTTTTCAGAAGCCCGCACGGAGTAAGGGCGTAACGGGTAAAAACACACACTTACTTCGTGCGTGTTTCCGCATTTTTGAAATGAAAAAACCATTCAAATTCTGTATGGTCACGACGTTTTATCCGCCGTATAGCTTCGGCGGCGACGCGATGTATATTTACAGATTGAGCAACGAACTTGCGCGGCGCGGGCATTTTGTGGATGTTTTTCACTGCGAAGACGCATTTGAGATTTTGCAGAAGAACGGCGCGAAGGGCGATTTTCCGAATCATCCGAATGTCAAAGTTATCAAATTAAAAAGCCGCGCCGGATTTCTCTCGCCGCTTTTGACGCAGCAAACCGGCGTTCCGTTTTTTAAGCGCGAACTCAAAAACGCGCTCGAAAATAATAACTATGACGTGATTCATTATCACAATATGTCGCTCGTCGGAATTACGGCTTTGAGTTACGGAAAAGCCGTCAAACTTTATACCACGCACGAACATTGGCTCGTTTGCCCGATGCACGTTTTGTGGAAATTCGACCGCGAAATCTGCACGAAAAAAGAATGCACGCGCTGTCAAATCGCCGGAAAACGACCGCCGCAATTGTGGCGGCACACCGGACTGCTCGAAGAAATGGTGAAAAATATTGATTGTTTTATTTCGCCGAGCCGTTTCCCTTTGCAAAAACATCTCGACGACGGATTGAAAATTCCCATCAAACATATTCCATATTTTCTGCCGACTCCGCCGGAAACTGTTGATGACGCGGAAATCAGCCAACGCCCGTATTTTTTGTTTGTCGGACGCTTGGAGAAAATCAAGGGCGCGCAAAATCTGATTCCGATTTTCAAAGTAAATCAAAATTATGATTTATTGATTGCCGGCGACGGCGAATATAAAACGGAATTAGTAAAACTTGCAGACAATTCTCCAAACATAAAATTTCTCGGAAAATTAGAGCAGAATCAATTGAGAAATCTTTACCGGCAAGCGGCGGCAGTGATTGTGCCTTCGATTTGCTACGAAACTTTCGGCATTATTACCATCGAAGCCTTTGCGATGAAAACGCCCGTCATTGTCAATAATCTCGGCGCGCTGCCCGAACCCGTCGAAGACAGCGGCGGCGGATTTATTTACAATAACGAAAACGAATTAGTCGAAGCGATGAAAAAACTCGCCGAAAATTCCGAACTGCGCGATGAAATGGGAAACAAAGGCTACGCTGCGTTTCTCAAATACTGGAGCAAAGACGCGCATCTGGCGCAGTATTTCGATTTGATTGAAATGATTCAAGACAAATCCGGCGCGGCTAAAGAGTCAGAACCGCATACGTGAGCGGGTGGGTTTCCCGCACATAACCCGCCCGCTCACGCAGGCGGTTCTGACCGATTGTTATGCAAACATTTCCAATTTTGACTTATCATTCGATTGACGAAAGCGGTTCGGTGATTTCGATTCGCGCCGAAACTTTTCGCGCGCAAATGAAGTTTTTGAGCGAAAATAATTTTAATGTCGTTTCGTTAAAAACTTTTGGAAAACATCTGGCGGAAAACAAAAATCTTCCGCCGAAAACGATTATTTTGACTTTTGACGACGGGTTCGAGAATTTTTACACGACGGCGTTTCCGGTTTTGAACGAATATAATTTCACGGCGACGGTATTTCTGATTACCGATTACTGCGGCAAATTTAACGATTGGTCGGGCAATTTATCAACGCTCGCGCCGCGCAAATTGATGGGCTGGAAAGAAATTAGAGAATTGAGCGAAAACAATATTGAATTTGCCGCGCACAGCCGGACGCATCCCGATTTAACAAAACTTTCCGTCGCCGAAGCGGAGCGCGAAATGGCTGAATCGAAATTGACGATTGAGGAAAATCTCGGCGCGGAAGTGACTGATTTCGCGTATCCTTACGGCATATTTAACGCGACGGTCAGAAATCTCGCGGAAAAAAATTTCCGCACCGCGTGTTCGACGAATTTAGGCAAAACAAAATCTGCCGACGACCTTTTTTCGCTCAAAAGAATTGACGCTTATTATCTGCGGAATGAACGGATTTTTCGCTCGATTTTGTCGGCGAATTTTGATTTGTATTTGAGTTTCAGACAAGCTATGCGCGACTTAAAAACGGCATGGTATAATAAAACTTAAATTTTTCTCATTTGCTTGAATAGTTTTCCAGAGGTTTTACGATGTCCATAGTTTCCCGAATTACGCGCCATGCCAAATTAACTTTAAAGGCGGTAAATCACCAGAAAAAACAAACGCCGCCGTTTATGATTGTGTTTATCAATTCGATTTGTAATCTGACGTGCGAGCATTGTTTTTACTGGAAGGAATTGAATAAACGAAACGATTTGACGTTTGCGGAATTTGAAAAACTCTCCTGCGAACTCGGTGATTTCGAGAATCTAAATTTGTCCGGCGGCGAGCCATTTATCCGGCAGGATTTCGGCGAAATTTGCCTGCTTTTTACCGAAAATAATCACGTCCAGAATATCTATGTTCCGACGAACGGTTATTTTACCGAACGGACGGAAAAATCTCTGCGAAAAGTTTTGGAAAGCAAAACCTTAAAGTTATTTGTCTGCGAAATATCACTCGACGGAATGTCGGAATATCACAATCGTTTTCGCGGCAATCCGCAATCGTTTCAAAAGGCGATGGAAACTTACGCGATGCTCGCCCGCCTGCAAAAGGAAGATTCGCGTTTAAAAATTCACGCCAACACCGTGGCGATGAGCGAAAATATGGACGAGACTTGGCGACTGACCGAATACCTACACGAAAATTGTCCGCAGATGGAGCATCACAATCTGGCGATAATTCGCGGCGACCGCAAAAATCCGTCGCTGCAAGGTCCGCAGCTTCAAAAATATAAGGATTTGTATAATCACGTGAAGGAAGTTTGGAGCGACCGCGAAAAGCGGCGGTTTGGCGCGAGCGTCGAACCGATGCTGCAATGGGCAAAGGTGAAAACCATCGAAACCGAATCGCAGTTTGTGCCGTGCAAAGCCGGAATTTTAACCGGAGTCGTCTATGCCAACGGCGACGTTTCGGTTTGCGAGCAGCATCACCCGATTGGGAACTTGCGCCGAAACAGTTTTTTTGAAATTTGGGATTCGGAAAAAGCGCAAAATCTGCGGTCGGCAATCAAAGCCAAAGAATGCTACTGCACAAATGAAGTTTTTCTATGGTCGAGCATCGTTTTTCAGCCCATTCAATTAACCAGAGCAACAGTCGGCTCGAAGCGGATGCAAAACGATTACGGTTCATCTGTCGCAGATAAAGCATAATCGCACCTACTCCTGTAGTTTACAATCATCGGCAACTGAAAAATCGCTGCTGAAATATGAAAAACAGTCGAATGATTCAGGGATTTCGTAGTAATCTCACGTTGAAACTGGTGGCACTCTGGCTAGCAAGTGTGCTGATGGTTTGGACTTTAGCTCTAGTTATTGCGGAACGCATACCGCAGACCACGACTTTTGAGCATCCGCGTTCGGCTGTCAATGTTTTGTCGGAATGGGACGGCGAACACTACGCGATTATTGCGGCAGACGGATATTCCATTGACGGCGAAGAGCGTCGTCGCTTGGCATTTTTCCCTCTGCTGCCGACAGTTGCCAGATTTCTCGGCGGAGTTTTTTATTCAAATCTCGCCGGAATACTCCTCAGCCAGTTATGTTTTCTTGGATGTATCTTGCTGATAAACCGAATATTTTCCGAGGATAAATTACCGGAAACCCTGCGACATCAGCCCGGCTTCTGGCTTTTAGTTAGTCCTCTGAGCTTTTTTTTTCTGGTGTTTTACGCCGAATCGCTCTATCTTTTTCTGACTTTGCTGATGATTTTCGCCTCTCGCCGCGAACATTTTAAAACTGCGGTCGCGCTCGGAATTTTAGTCGGATTGACGCGCCCGACGGCAATTTGTCTGCCGGTGATATTTCTGTGGTGGGCGGCGGTAAATTTCCGGCACGGGAAAAATTATGCCGGATTGCTGATGTGCGCGATATCTCCGCTTTTGGGATTGTTGCTTTATTTCGGAGCGGTTGGCTATCTGGTCGGCGAGCCGCTCGCGTATTTTCATATTCAGAGCAAATGGTGGACTAGCCAACCGGCGATACCTTTCGTGGCACTGTTTGCAGATTTGAAGGGGTCTTTGCTCGCATTGAGTGACGGCAAAATCTATCCGGTGGATATTTTTGTGCGTCTGTTTTCATCTATTGTCGTTATAATTTTAATTATTTGGGGTTGGCGAAAATGCGACACGGCGTTTTGGTTGTATCTGGTTGTCGGAATGATATTTATCCATTCACAGGAACCACATCGTTCGACGGCGCGCTATGAACTCGTATTGTTTCCGGTGTATTTTTTGATTTCCAAAGCAATGGGTCGTTATCCGCGATTGTCTGCGACGATCGCCGCGGCATCGATAATAATACAAATTATGCTGTTTATCCGGTATTCCGCCAAACTTTGGGTAGCGTGACAAAGCCGCCTGCGGCTGTCGTTGCGCGCCGACTAAACTTTAATTTATGCAATCGCCTTTACAGTCTTTGCGCTCTCCGGATTATCCGTCGACATTATTAACTTCTTTGCGCGCGCTCAATTTTGTTTGTCCGCTGTGTCGCGGAAAGTTGGAAGTTCTTGAGAATGGCTATCAATGTTCGGCTTGCGAAAAAACATATTTGCTGCACGATGGGATTCCGGATTTTCGAGTTTTTCCAGACCCTTTTCTGAACTACGAAGAAGACTACGCGCGAACCGAAATTGTGATTGCCGCACTGGAAAATTTAAATTTTGAAAAACTGCTCGAACATTACTGGAGTTTCAGCGACATCACGCCGCCCGCGCTGCGCCCAAAATTTGTCCGCAGTGCCGTTTTAGGTGAACACCGCGCGCGTCGGACGTTGGAAATTCTCGAAAATAATATCGAAAGTCCGATTAAAAAAGTGCTGGAAATCGGCAGCGGAACTGGTAACTTTCTCGCCGTTGCCGCGCCGCGTTATGAACAAATTATCGGAATTGACATTGCGATGCGCTGGCTTCACATCAGCCGCCGACGGTTTATGGATAAAGGCTTAGACGTTCCGCCGCTGGTTTGCTGCTGTGCTGAATTTTTGCCGTTTGCCGACAATTCTTTTGATTTAATCGCGTGTTCTTCGACGCTGGAATTTGTTAAGAACCAGCCGAAAGCTTTAGCCGAATGCGCGCGCGTTCTTGAAAAAGACGGAACTCTATATATCAATTCCGTCAATCGTTTTTCGATTGCCAAAGACCCGTATGCTTATCTGTGGGCAGTCGGTTTTCTGCCGCGAAAATTTCAGGCGCGATATGTGAAATGGCGACGCGGCGCGAGTTATGAAAATGTCAAAACGCTTTCCTTTCGGGAATTAAATCGTTTAGCGGGCAAACATTTTCCCATCAAAAAATTCGCTTTGCCGGATGTCGCGCCGTCGGCGTTGAAGGAATTTTCCTTCTGGACGCGCCTGCAAATAAACGCTTACCGGCTGCTCAAAAAACTTCCGCCGTTTCGGTTCTTGTTGAAGCGATTCGGTCCCGGCTGGGATGTGATTTTACGTAAAAATTCTAGGTTCTATTGACATTTGCTTTTAATGAATTGCCGCGAGCTTTAGCTCGTGGACAAAAGAGCAATAAAACAAGGGCTTTAGCCCAATTTTGAAAAAATAATCAATCATCCTTTTTGCTTTAGCTAAATTCGGGCTGAAGCCAAAAGGAAATTTACTTTTTCAAAGAAGTTTGGCTAAAGCCGCTTATTTGTTATCGAACACGACCTCCGGCTAAAGCCGGAGGCAATTTATAAAACAAAATGTCAACAGAACCTAATCAATAAAAAGTAATTTTAGATTATTCCAAACTGTTTCAAAGTTAGTGGTTTCCGCGAAATGAAATTTAATTTATCAATCGTGATTGCAGTTTATAACGGGGCGGAATTTCTCAAAAAATGTCTGCCCGCAATTCGCGCGGCGGCGGACGCGGAAACTGAAATTATTCTGGCGAACGACGGTTCAACCGATAATTCCGCCGAAATCGGAAAACAATTCGGCGCGAAAATTCTCGATTTGAAAGCAAGAACCGGAGCGGCGAATGCGCGAAATATCGGAGTTGAAAAGGCGCGGGGCGAAATTATTTTATTTGTTGATGCCGATGTTGTTATCAAGCCGGACACGATTCAGGATTTACACCGTATTTTCGCCGAAAATCCAAATGTTTCCGCCGTTTTCGGTTCTTACGACGACGCGCCCGACGCGCCGGATTTTTTTTCGCAATACCGCAATTTGACGCATCATTTTTTTCATCAGACGGGCAGCCGCGAAGCCGAAACTTTCTGGTCGGGTTTCGGCGCGATAAGGCGCGAAGTTTTTCTGGAAAACGGCGGATTTGACGCGCGGAAATTTGAAATTCCGTCAATCGAAGACATCGAACTCGGTTATCGCCTGCGCGAAAAAGGTCATCGGATTTTGCTTGTTCCCGAACTGCAAGCCAAGCATCTGAAACGCTGGACGTTTTACTCGATTCTGCGGACAGATTTCTGGCAGCGCGGCGTGCCTTGGGCGGAAATTATGCTGCTCAACCCGCAAGTTAGACACGACCTCAACGCTAAAACTTCGCAGAAAATTAGCGCAGGTTTAGCCGGAATTTTTCTTTTGTCGTTCGTGTTAATTTTTTGGCATTGGTGGTTTTTGTTAATCGCGCTCGGCAGTTTGTTCGCGCTGATTTTTATCAACAGAAAGTTTTACGAATTTTTTCTGCGGCGCAAAGGTTTTATCTTCACTTTAGGCGTTTTTCCGATGCACTTGCTCTATTTTTTTTACAGCAGCGCGGCATTTATTTACAGTTGGTTTAACGTCAAAATTCTGCGGCGAACGGTGATTGTGCGGTAAATCTAATTTTTCAAAAATGGTATTTGCCTTGAAAAATGTTGGTGAACGGCGGACAATTGGAAACTTAGTTTTATGAAACAATCGGCTTACGCAACAAATTCTAAAATTCCTTCCGCCGTTACGCGAAAAGACGAATTGCTGATTCAGACATTTGCGAAAGTTGACCGCGGGGCGTTTGGAATTGCCATCGGAATTATATTTGGCGCGGGGATTTTTCTGGCGACAAATTTTTTAATTCTTAAAGGCGGCGAGCGCGTCGGTCCGACTTTCGCGCTTCTGAACCAGTATTTTATCGGGTTTTCGGTAACTTTCGCGGGCAGTTTTATCGGTTTGATTTACGGCTTCGCGTCGGGTTTTATTTTAGGCTGGCTGCTGGCTTTTCTGCGGAATTTGGTTATTAAAATTTATCTGCACGTTTTAAAATTTAAGGGACGTATTGCTGCTATCGGCGGATTTTTAGACGAATAATTTCTCATCTCTATGCCGGAAAACGGTCACAAAAAAGTTGTTATTATCGGCGCGGGTCCTGCGGGTTTGACCGCCGCTTACGAGCTTTGCAAACTCGGCGTGAAATCCGTCGTGCTGGAAAAAGACGCGGTGGTCGGCGGAATTTCGCGCACCGTGAATCAC
>JBPCRW010000011.1:0-8947 GCA_050996405.1 Pyrinomonadaceae bacterium
GAATTAAAAGCCAAAGGAATTTCCGTCAAATACGACGACGGCGACCACCAGCGTTCGGGCTGGAAATTTGCCGAATACGAATTAAAATGCGTTCCCGCGCGTCTGGGTTTGGGAATGCGCGATTTGGAAAACGGCACGATTGAAATCGCCCGCCGCGATACTTTAACGAAAGAATCAAAACCGATTGAAGGAATTGCCGATTACGTTTCTGATTTATTAAATGAAATTCAATCAAACATTTATCAAAAAGCCTTGAAATTCCGCGAGGAAAATACTTTCAAAATTGATTCGTGGGAAGATTTTAAAACGCAAATTGAAAAAGGCGGTTTCATTCTCGCGCATTGGGATGGAACGAGCGAGACGGAAGAAGCAATTAAAAACGAAACCAAAGCGACGATTCGCTGTATCCCTTTCGACGGCGAAACGGAAGAAGGAAAAGATGTTTATTCGGGCGCGCCCTCAAAACAGAGAGTCGTTTTTGCGCGGGCTTACTAAAATCCCAATCCTTCCTACTCGCCCGTTCTGTTCCTGCAAGTGGAACATTGTTTGCTTGCAGGCGAGTATCAAAATTTATCTGTATGACTTTTATGCAGAAAAAAATTTGGAAAGTCTAGAAAATCAAGGAAGGTAAAAATAAAATGCAAGGACCACTTAAAGGAATTTTAGCGGGCGCGGCGGCTTGGAAATTCGGCGGCGGAATTATTTCGACAATTATAATTTTTATAGTTGTGTTTTGGCTGCTCGGCAGATGCTAAAACAGCGCAAAATGCAAAGTGCAAAATGTAAGAGTTTTCTTATTCATTTTGCACTTTGCATTTTCCGTTTTGCATTGAATTAAATTTTATCGCGCCACGCTAAAACTTCTTCGCGCAAAATCGGATTCTGCTGAAAACTGGCGGTTTGACCGCGCGCGGCGGTTGCGCGTTGGATATGCCAGTAGCTCAAACCGAGTTTTCCGACGGCTCTTAAAAATCTCCGCCGCGCTTTATATTTTTTGGTGAACGCGCTGCTCAAAAGCCACGTCAGGCTCTTAAAAACCGAAGTCGAAACTTTTAATTGTTCGGGCGTAATCAGCCCGCGCGCCGCGTCAATCGCCAGCATTTCTTTCAAGATTTTATTCTGCCTGTGCATTACATAACCGATAAATCCGACAAAAATCAGAAAAAACGGAACTTCCAAAACAATATAGCCGATTAAAAATCCCGCGCCGCCGCCGAGAAAAGCCAAGGTGTTCCAGACGGCGTGCAGCGTAACGGCACAGAAATAACCTAAAATTGGCATCACAACGCGCACAATTTTGTTGTGCGATTCGCGCGAGATTCCGCAGCCGATCCCCGTCATCGAGGTGAAAGTAACGTGCGCGAACGGCGACAATAATCCGCGCATCACAAACAATGTAACCAGCAAACCCGAACCGCCTTCGAGCAGCCCGCGCCCGTAATAAAGCACGTTTTCGACCGTCGCAAAACCGAGCGCGATTGTTCCGGCATAAACAATTCCGTCGAGAATATCGTCAAATTCGCGGCGCAGAAAAATCAGAACCAAAACGACTCCCAAACCTTTCGTGCCTTCTTCAAAAATCGGAGCGGAAATCACTCCGGCAATCGATTGACCAAAAATCGCGCCGAATAAATCATTAACCGTCGCGGAAATTAACACGGCGACTAGCGCGCCCCAAGCGAAAGCCAGAGCCAACGCCCAGGGCGGCTCAGGGTCGTAGCGGTCAATTAAAAGCAGAGGCAGAATATAAAAAACCGCCGGAACGAATGCGACAATCGCGGCAATAAAAGCGGCGACGATGCCGAGATTTCCGATAATCATCAGCGTCACAATCAAGCCGAAAAAAACGATTCCGAAAATTGCGACTGCCGCGCCCAGATACTTGCGTGAAGAAGACTGAACAGGTTTTATTTCGGGATTCCGCAACCCGACATTTGCCATCGAGTTGCGCCAATTTTGCGGCTGATTCGGCGGTGCTTGGAACTGTTGATTATTCGGCGGCTGAAAATTCGACGACGGTCGAATCTCGTTTGCCGCCGGCGAATAATTTATCGCCTGTTCGTTTTCAATGGCGGCGACGGCTTGCGGTCCGTTCTTCCCGAATTGTATGGAATCTCCGTTTTTTAGTTTTGCTTTTTGAACCCGCTCGCCGTTGACAAAAGTTCCGTTGGTGCTGTTATTGTCAACCAGATAAAAGCCATCAGGCTTGGTTTCGATATAGCCGTGTTTTGAGGAAACTTCCCTTTCACGCAGCGGGTCAAACATCAAACCGCACGCCGCGCCGCGCCCGATGGTTAAAAACCCGTCGGAAATTTCCAATGTTTTTCCCGCGAGCGAACCGCTCCGAACGGTAATAGCAAGTTTCATATCGTCAATCTTAAAAAGAAAAAATCCAAAGTCAAGTTTTTACACATATGACTCTGGATTTTTTGCGATAAAATTTTACCCGTTTCTCAAGAAACTGCCTGCGATGCGTCGCGCATCACCAAATCGAAAGTTCCGGGCGCGACTTTTCTGAAACGGCGATTGCGGTTTAAAGAGACGGCAATCGAAATGGTCGGATTATTTCCCTTGAATTCAAATCCGTCTTCTCGAAGATAGCCATAAAGGTCGTTGACGTGCAGCGGTTTTCCCGCTTCGCGCAGCAGCAAAGTGCAAGCCTGCGTAATCGTGCGGTCGGCGAAACGATTGCTTCTGGGTTCAAAATGCTGATTTATCGGCGCGACATTTCGCGGACCGTTCAAATACGAAACCGGATTGTTTCGATAATTGTTCGGCGGCGGCGGCGGATTGTTTTGACGCGGAGGATAACGACGCGAATCGGGCGGCATTTGATAATCGTCCTCATTCTCGTAACGAGATTTTTTCGGATAATTATTTTCATCTTCGGTGCTGGGTTTTTTGTGAGTTTTCCAGGATTTGTTGCTGCCGCGCATCGTCGAAAACAGGCTTTGCAGAGCTTCTTCGGTTTTCCCCGCGCTGTTTTGCAGAGCCTCGATTTCTATTTTCAGATTCTCGGCTTCGGATTCGACTTCACGCAGCCGCGCCTGTAATCTCTGCTCGGCGGTTTGAAACTGCCGCAAACTTTGTTCAAGTGTCGAAATCAGATTTTCTTCGTTTAGCATATTGTTTAAAAATTGCTTTTTCGCAGATTAATTATCGCGTTCAATCATGTAATTCGGAATTTCTTCCAATGCAGAACGATACCTTGATTCGGGCAAAACTTCAAGATTCTTTTTCGCCTGCCGCGCGTATTCGTAAGCTCTTTCGCGTGTTTCCGCGAGCATTCCGCCGTTTGTTAATTCCGCTAATAATCGTTCGCGCGAAACTTTTTCGTAATTGCCGTCGTGCATAATTTGTTCTAAATCCTGTTTAATCGCGGGATTTTTTTCGACCAGCAAAATCAGCGGCAAAGTCAATTTTCCTTCGAGCAAATCCGCGCCCGCCGCTTTGCCCAAAACTTCTTCGTCCGCCGTAAAATCGAGCAAATCGTCGGCAAGCTGAAACGCCGTGCCGAGATTCATTCCGTAATCTCGCAGCGCGATTTGCTGCGGCTTTGTCGCCTTGCCGAGAATCGCGCCGATTTCACAGCACGCCGAAAAAAGATACGCCGTTTTGCGCCGCAGAATATCGAAATATTCGGTTTCGGAAATTGATGATTTTCCCAAAGTCGTCAATTGAATCAATTCGCCTTCGGTCATCTTGCGCGTGACGCGCGTCAAAATATCGAGAATTTCCAGCGAGCGTTCGCGCAAACTGATTTCAAACGCAGACATATACAGCCAATCGCCCATCAGCACGGCGGTTTGATTTCCGAAACGCGCGTTGACCGACAAGCGATTACGGCGCGTGTCGGCGTTGTCAATTATGTCGTCGTGAACAAGCGTCGCCGTGTGCAGAAATTCCATGACGGTCGCAATTCTGATTGAATTTTCCGCTTTGCCGTCGCCGCCGACCGCGTAATTCGATAAAATATTTAACGCCGGTCGCACGCGCTTGCCGCCTGATTTCCGAAGATAATCTGCCAGATAGTTGATAACCTGAATATTTGAGCCTGCCTGACGTTCAAATTCGGCTTCGACTAAACTCAATTCATTGGCAACCAAATTAAAGATTTTTCGCGCCGCCGTCTGCGGCTGAAAAGCTGTCGACGGAGAAAATGTCTGCATTAAATTATCCGAACTTTTAATCTGAATTGTTGACGAAAATAACGCTTTCGATGCGGCGCGGATTTTCGTCCGCTTCAAAAAGATTTTTTATTTCGTCAATTTCGCGCATTTTAAAAACGCCTTTGTCGTAATGATAAAAATGCGTAAAAACCGTTTTCAGAATAGCGCAGTATTCGTTTCGAGTCATTCCCGCGCGCCCGATTCCATAACTCCAAAACTCGGAAACGCACGGAATTTTTCGTGCCTTTAAAAAATTTTTCGCGCCTTTGAAAAAATGTCCTTCGTGTCCTTGAATATCGAGCCAAATTAAATCAATCGCATCTTTTTCAATTTCAGGATGATTATCTAAAAAATTGTCGAAACTAACTGCCGCAACTTCAATCGTCTTTCGTTTTTGTTCACCTCGCCTGCCTTTTTCGCCGGTTAATTTAATTCGATTATCGCCCGAATTATCGGCGGCGATTTCAAATTCGAGCGCGGCGTTTTCCGACGACAGCGCAAGATTAAAATATTTAATTTTATCCGCCAGATTATTTTGCGCGACGTTTTTTTCCAGCAGCCGAAATGATTTCGGTGAAGGTTCAAAAGCCCAAGCCTTTTCAAAAAAATCTTTGCCGACCAGCGCGATTCCAATCATTCCGAGATTCGCGCCGATGTCTAAAACCGTATTGCCAATTTCATTTTTTAACCAGCCTTCTTTCCGCAAAAATCGAATCGAATTTTCAATAAATTCAATTTCAAATTCGCGTTTGACGAAAAGATGTTTGCCCATCAGCCAATCTTTGCTGCTAACACTCAATAAACCGTTTTCCGTTTCGATTGTAACGTCGTGTTCGGTGCGATAATGCTTCAAAGTCCACGCCAAAACCTTGCGATAATGTAACAAACTTTTCGCCATTTTAGTTTGAACGGTAATTATCAAACTGCATATCAATGCCGAAATCTTTGGCTTTGAGCGCGGCGATTGTTTCCTGCAAAGTGTCGCGGTCTTTGCCGGAAACGCGCACCGTTTCGCCCTGAATCGAAGCCTGCACTTTTAGTTTCGCGTCCTTGATAAATCTGACGATTTCCTTTGCCTTTTCAATCGGAATTCCCTGTTGAATTTTCACCGTCTGCCGCACAGTCCCGCCCGCCGCCGGTTCGATTTTTTGATAATCCAGAGCCTTTAAGGAAATCCCGCGCTTGACAAGTTTTGATTGCAGAATATCGTTCATATTCTTTAATTTTGTATTGTCTTCGGCGGATAAAATCAAATCTTTCTCGACCAGTTCGACCGTCGCTTTGCTGCCCTTAAAATCAAAACGCTGCGTGACTTCTTTCATCGTTTGATCCAAAGCGTTGGTTTATTCCGCGTAATTAGTTTTCGATACAATATCGAACGAATTTTCTTTTGCCATAAAATGATTATAGCTACAA
The DNA here is from genome assembly GCA_050996405.1 of Pyrinomonadaceae bacterium. Taxonomy (GTDB): domain Bacteria; phylum Acidobacteriota; class Blastocatellia; order Pyrinomonadales; family Pyrinomonadaceae; genus JBPCRW01. The sequence goes on from JBPCRW010000011.1 coordinate 5,586, forward strand.
AAATTCACAAAAGACACAAAGAGAAATTTTGAGCCTTTTGTGAATTTTTGTAGCTATGGATGGATTTTGAAAAAATCTAAAAAATTCTGTGTCGTCTGTTCTGCCAGTTTTTCAATTTCGATGCCGTAAAAATTGGCTAAAAATTTCGCGGTTTCCGTAACATACATCGGCTCGCTGCGTTTGCCGCGAAACGGAACGGGCGCGAGAAACGGGCAGTCGGTTTCGATTAAAAGTTTTTCGAGCGGCACAACCCGCGCCGCTTCGCGCAAGTTTTCAGCCTTTTTAAAAGTGACGTTTCCGGCAAACGAAATCAGAAAACCGATGTCCAGCATTTTCCGCGCCATTTCCGCCGTGCCGCCGAAACAATGCATAATTCCGCCGCGAAAAGTATTTTGAGAATTTTCTTCCGCTTCATTTTGCGCTTTGCATTTTGCGCTTTGCATTTGCGAATAACATTCTTCGGTTAAAACTTCAACCGTTTCACCATCGGCATCGCGTGAATGAATAATTATCGGCAAATCCAAATCTTTCGCCACGCGAATTTGCCGCCGAAAAACTTCGCGCTGAATTTCGCGCGGCGAATTATCATAATAAAAATCAAGTCCGACTTCGCCCCACGCGATAACCTTTTCGTTTTTCGCCAGTTCGATTAAATTATTTTCCGCCGCGTCCGTGTAAAGTTTCGCGTCGTGCGGATGAACGCCGACCGACGCGAAAACATTTTCGTATTTTTCGGCGCATTTAACGGCGCGCTCGATTTCGCCGTTATGCGGATTTCCAGTCCCGACGGTCAGCATTATTTTCACGCCCGAATCTTTGGCGCGTTCAATAACTTCGTCGCGGTCTGCGTCAAACGCTTCCCCGTCAATGTGGCAATGTGAATCAACGAAAATCATTTGCGATTTAACCACGCTTCGTGCCGTTTTGTAATGCAAACTTTTAAATCAAACCCGAATTCAGTAAAACTTGTTTCGACCATTCCTTTGCCCTTCGCCCGATATTTTCGCGGCTTTCATCGTCCTTCCAATTTTTATTTAATTCGCGTTCAAGCAGGGCAAGATTTATCTGCAGATTGACCAGCTCAAAGGATTTTTCAATTTCCGCCTCCTGCGCCGTCCATTCGATAAAAAATTTACTCTCCGCAACCAGATTTTTCACCGCTTGGAGATTCGTCGGATTTTTGGCGAACGAGCCGATTCTTGCCAAGTTCGCCGCTAAACCGCCGAGCCTGATTTGCAGAGAATCCCGCAAAAATCTTTCGCGCCGCGCTTCTAAATTATTCATAGCTTACGCCCTCCATCAAATTTCTGACAATTTTTTCAATCTTCTCGCGCCGATTTTCGTCTTCGATTTCCAAGCCGAAATTGTTTTGTCGCGGGCGGATGTTTATCAGCGATTCAAAAGTAACTTCCTGCGCGGACGGCAGCCAATCCGCGCCCCAGACATTTTCTTGAAGGCTTCCGTCTTCAATCAAAACCGCTTCGCAGTCGGCGTGAAGGATTCCGCCGCCCGCCAAAATCTCCTTCTCTACATCAACCGCCAGTTTAATGTAACTTTCAAGCGATTCGAGCATTTCGCGCATTTGTTCGGGTATCACTTTTTCTTTGAGGAGATGAATTTTCATTATTTCAATCGCGCCCCGATTTTTACGTCTTCCAAAAACGTCGCAATCGCCGGTTTATCGTCGCCGGTTTCCAAACTTGCGGCGCAAATCATTCCGTTTGATTCCAGCCCGCGCATTTTTCGCGGTTTGAGATTGGCGACGACGACGACTTTGCGACCGATTAAAGTTTCCGGCTCGTAATATTCCGCTAAACCCGCAAGAATTTGACGCGGTTTTTCTTCGCCCAAATCAATTTCAAATCTTAGTAATTTATCGGCTTTCGGAATGCGTTCGGCGACTTTGATTTCGCCGACGCGCAACTCGACTTTGAGAAAATCGTCAATCGTGATGAAGTTTTCTTCTTCTTCGCTCGCTCCGGTTTGCGGATTATTTATCAAAACATCAGTTGGATTTTGCGCGATGAGGTTTCCGGCTAATTCCGTGTTATCCGTCTTTTGTTCTTGGATTCTGGACCCTGGACTCTGGACTCTGGACTCTTTAATTTCACTCATAACTTTCGTTTTATCAATGCGCGGAAAAACGGCTTGTGTTTCGCCGATTCGAGTTCCCGCTTTTAATTCTCCGTATTTTAAATTTTCAGGATTTATCTTAGAAACGTCATCGCTTAAACCGATTTGCGCGTAAATTTTCCGCGCGGATTCCGGCATCACCGGATAAAGCAAAACCGATAGCCAGCGCAGAGTTTCCGCCGCTCGATACAAAACCGCGTTCAGCGTTTCCGCTTGATTCGTGTCTTTAATCAATTCCCAAGGTTTCGTGTCTGAAATCATTTTGTCTATCCGCGCGATGACGTTCCAAATTATTTCGAGTGCTTGCGAAAATTCGTAATTGTCGAATCTTCGCACAAATTCGTTGCGCGCGTTTTCGAGAACGGAAACTAATTCCTGTTCGTCCGCGTTAATTCCGGCGCGTTTCGCGTTTAGATAATTCGATTCACTAATTTTTCCACTCGGAATTTCGCCGCCGCGATATTTTGTAATCATCGAAAGCGTGCGCGACGAAAGATTTCCCAAACCGCTCGCCAAATCCGCATTCGCGCGGTCAATCAAATTTTCGTAACCGAATTTTCCGTCCTGACCGAAAACCATTTCGCGCAGCAGAAAATAACGAATCGCGTCGGTTTGAAAATGTTTGTGCAAAACGTCGAGTTCGATAGCGTTTCCCAGAGTTTTGCCCATTTTTCGCCCCTGCGCGTCGAGCCACATTCCGTGCGCGAAAACCGTTTTCGGCAATTCCAGATTTGCCGCTTTTAAAAACGAAAACCAGTAAATCGTGTGAAAACGCAAAATGTCTTTGCCGACTAAATGTGTGACGTTTTTCCAGTATTTTTCAAACCCGATATTTTTTCTTTCGTCATTGCCGTAACCGATTGCCGTAACGTAATTTGACAGCGCGTCAACCCACAAATAAATCGTGTGATTTGCATCGTCGGGAACGGGAACGCCCCAATAAACATTTTTCTTTTCGCGCGAAATTGATAAATCCTGCAAGCCGCTTTTGATAAACGAAACGACTTCATTTTTTCTCGCTCCGGGTTGAATCAAATCGGGATTTTTTTCAATCGTTTCGAGCAGAAATTCGTCGTAATCCGACAGACGAAAAAAATAATCAAACGCCGAAGGAATATGTTGATTTTATTTCATCCGAGATGAAAAAAATGTTTGCCGATTTCGGCTTGACCGACTACGACGTTTTTATGCGGACAACCGCGCCGTTTCACTATGAAGCGGTGCAGAAT
>JBPCRW010000120.1:0-2997 GCA_050996405.1 Pyrinomonadaceae bacterium
TGTTCGGAGTTTTGCTGGCGGTTATGGCTGCTGCCGGCTATTCACAATCTTCCCCGAACCAGTCATCTATCAGCGGCATCGTGCTGGACCAGAACGGCGCGGCTATCGCCGGCGCGAAGGTCGATTTGAACATCGGGGAAATCACGCAGCAGTCCGTAACTACCGACAATTCCGGCAGTTTCCGATTCAGCCGCGTTTCTTCGGCGACATATAAAATACTCGTCACGAGCGAAGGCTTTGAACCGACGACCGTTGATGTAACCGTCGGATTTCAGCCCGCAACTCCCTTGCGTATCTCAATGCCAATCGCCAACGTTCGCACGGAAGTAACCGTTGCCAATGATTCCGCGCAAATCAGCACCGAAGCCAGTGACAACAAGGACAGTGTGGCTTTGAGCGAACAATCGCTTGGCAATCTGCCCATCTTCGACCAAGACTATATCGGCGCGATGTCGCGGTTTCTAGACCTCGGAAGTATCGGGAACGGCGGAGTTTCGCTCGTCGTCAACGGTATGGAAGTCAACAATCTCGGAGTTTCGGCATCGGCGATTAAAGAGATAAAGATTAATCAAGACCCGTATTCGGCTGAATTTCAGCGTCCCGGTCGCGGGCGAATCGAGGTAACGACCAAGCCCGGCTCAACCGATTATCACGGAACTTTTAACTTTATCTTTCGTGACGCTCATCTCAACGCCCGCGATCCCTTTGCAATAGTTCGTCCGCGGGAGCAGCGGCGCATTTATGAAGGGGTTTTTACCGGTCCCGCTCGGCATAGTAAAAAAACATCTTTCCTGTTCTCTTTCAATCGCAACGACGAGGATCTTCAGGCAGTCGTTTTTGCACAGGGAATAACGGGAATCATCAATGCGAATGTGCCGACTCCATTACGCAATATGCTGTTTGCCGGACAGATTAGTCATTCTTTCAGCGACACTAACAGCTTCTCGCTGCGCTATTCCTGTTTGGGCGAAAATACCACTAACCAGGGAATAGGCGGAATCGTTCTGCCCGAAGCCGGAATAAATTACCATAATCGGGAACAGGAAATTACGTATAGCCAGGAAACCGCGCTTTCGCCGAAACTGGTTAATAATTTCAGGCTTCTGGTCGGCGCGGAACGGCAGTCTTCCGCCAGCATCAACGGCGGCGCGAAAATTGTCGTGCTTGACGCTTTCACCGGCGGCGCGCAGGCTGACCAACATCATCGCCGCCGTCATGGTAGCATTGATAATCTTGATACACAGAAAAGAAGAAGTGAAACGTCTCCCGATTCTGTCGCGTGGATGTGATGCTAAGATATGGTTTGTTGGGAAAGATGGTAATAAATGCGTAACGATTTGCCGCCCGTCGGATGATTAAAGGCGGCGTGCTGCGCGCTTATCCTCACAAAGCGCGCCAAACTTGCGAAAAACAAGACTTGACAGAAGGCGCAGCGATTGCCGAGGGGTAAGAATATGAATGACAAAGCGCGGAATACAAAAGCTCTGCAACGGAAAAATATTTTTCAAAAAATTTTATTTTATCGCCTTGTTTGGTCGCTCGGCGCGTTGCTGATGGCAGGCTTCGGGCAAAACGTCTTTGCCTCCGATGCCGGAATCATCAAAGGCACGGTGCGGGTAGTGTCGGCGGTAACAGCAGTCGGCACGGCGAATACTCAATCAACCGTCATCGCGGGCGCGAGATTGATTTTAGTTAATAAGGCAACGCCGAATCAGCCGATTAAAACCATTTCCAACGCTTCGGGAGATTTTATCTTTGATAATCTTCCGGCGGGCGACTACACTTTGACGATTGAAGCCGATGGTCTGTCAAGCGTGACCAAAGAAATCAAATTGACTTCCGGCGCGTTGCTCTCGCTTGAAATTGATTTGACCGCCACCGTCAGCGAAACGGTCACCATCCGCGATGAAGAAGGACTTTTAAGCACGTCGGAAACCGCAACGTCGAACATCGTGCGCTCGGAAACTCTTAAAACCCAGCCGCTTAGAACCGACAATTTTCAGAACGCGATTCAGTTGACTCCGGGCGCGATACGCGATGGCTTCGGCAACGATTACATCAAAGGCACGCGCACCGGACAAAGCGGTTACACCGTCAACGGCGCGGATGTCACCGACCCCGTGACGGGCAATCTCGCCTTTGATATTCCGCTCGAAGCGGCGCAGAGCGTGCAGATTGAAGAAAATCCTTATTCGGCGGAGTTTGGACGTTTTACGGGCGGCGTGACGAATCTGCAAACCAAAGGCGGCGGCGATAAATTTAAATTTTCCGCCGCCAGGTTTTTTCCGACGTTTCACAATATCTTTTCGACGCAAATCGATTCTTTCCGACCGCGCATAACTTTGAGCGGTCCGGTCGTCGCAAAAAAAGTTTTCTTTCTGCAATCGTTTGAATACCGCTTTTCGCGGATTTTCGTGCCGAGCCAGCCGAAACCCGATGACAACATCGTGCAGGAAGGCTTTAACTCGTTCACGCAGATTGATTGGAATGTCAATAAAAACAATTCTTTGAAATTTAACGCGGCGATTTTTCCGAACAAGTTTCGCAATTTAGGTCTTGATACTTTCAATCCCGCGCCCGCCACGCCGAATTATAGACAGCGCGGCGCGCTCTTTTCCGTTTCCGAACAATCAGTTTTCAAAGACGCTTCGTTTTTGTCTTCGGAAATCAGTTACAAAACTTTCGACGTTGACGTTTTTGCCAAATCAAGTCTACCGTTTAGTATCACGCCCGAAACAAATAGCGGCGGCTATTTCGCCAATACGCGCCGCCGGACAAAGCGGATTCAGTGGCAGGAAACTTACTACTCGCGCCCGCTGAAATTTTACGGCGACCATTCGGTTAAAATTGGATTCGAGTTCGACCATACAAAAATCGGCGGACAGCTTCGCTATAACTCGATTTTTATCCGCCGCGCGGACGGAACGCTCGCGTGGCGCGTGGATTTTACAAGTTCCGCGCCGCTTCGATTTTCCTACAAAGAAGCCGCCGCGTTCG
>JBPCRW010000015.1:0-10456 GCA_050996405.1 Pyrinomonadaceae bacterium
TTTGAGTAATCGAAGCCGCCCGTTTCGCGGCAGATTCCTTCGTCGTCATCCGTTTGAGGTCTTCGATGCGTCCGGCGCGAATCGCCGCGCAGATGAGTTTATGCTGTTTCTGCAAGCGTTCCGTCAATTCTTTTTCATCGAATTCGCCATCCAGCAAATCGTTATAAGGCGAACGCTTGCTTGCCAGAATCGTTCCGCGATTATAGACGAGCGAAAGGATAAGCGGCGTTTTCACTCCCTTATCTTCGGTCTGAACGTGATACGTCACGCCCTGATATTCGATGTCTGTATTAAATCCGGTAATCACTTGTGTCTGGCGAGTTAAAGGCGGTATTCAAAAAACGCAAAAAGCGTCATTTAACAACTTAACACAGGTTTTTGCGGGCGGTCAACGAATAAATTCAATGTAAAGCGCAAAACGAAATTAAATGCAAAGTGCAAAATGCAAAATGCAAAGTAAAAGTTAAAAGTTAAGGAAAAAGAGCCAAGAAAAAAGTTCATTTTCGTGTTCATAATTTTGCATTTTGCACTTTGCGCTTTGCATTTTTCACCTTCCTTGACACGGCATCTGCCTTAACTTACGATTAACTTGTGACTTAATTCTCAATCTTTATTTCGACGGGTATTTTCGCGTTTTCGACGCGCTTAGAGTAAAATAAAAACAGCAGCGACAGGGAGAAAATAATGTCAGAATTTAACCTGATGGATTACGCGCCAATCGGCATTATGTTTATTGTGGCGGCGGGTTTTGCCGCCAGCCAGCTTTTAGTTACGCAGTTAATCGGACCGCGCAAACGAACGCAGGTCAAATTGATGCCCTACGAGTGCGGAAAAGATCCGGTTGGTTCGGCGCGCGACCGTTTTTCGATTAAATTTTACAACGTCGCGGTTATCTTTCTGCTGTTCGACCTCGAAGTTTTGTTTATCATTCCCTTCGCCGTCGCCTTCAAAAGCCTTTTATCGGAAGAAAAAGGTCTCGGCATTCCTTTCGGAACAATCGCTTTCATCGAAATTTTAACTTTTATCGCCACCGCGATTATTGGACTGGTTTACGCCTGGAAAAAAGGCACGTTCGATTGGAATATTCAAGCTCGTTTTGAAGCTAAAGAAGAAGCTAGAGCATTGAAGATTGAAAAGAAAAAACAGGTGCGGGAATTAAGCCGCGCCGCCTAGAGATTTGGAGTAAAAATGGGTTTAGAAAATACACTTTTTGAATCGCTGCCGGACATCGTTACGGTCAAACTCGATGCCATCATCAATTGGGCGCGAAAATCCTCAATCTGGCCGGCCACGTTCGGGTTGGCTTGCTGTGCGATTGAGATGATGAACAGCGTTTCGGCGAGAAATGATTTATCGCGTTTTGGGGCGGAAACTTTTCGCGCGTCGCCGCGGCAGGCTGATGTGATGATTGTGTCGGGGCGCGTGTCGAGAAAAATGGCTCCTGTTCTGCGACGAATTTACGACCAGATGCCCGAACCAAAATGGGTTATTTCGATGGGCGCGTGCGCGACATCGGGCGGCGTTTTCGATAATTACGCGATTGTGCAGGGCGTGGATAAAATCGTGCCGGTTGATATTTATATTCCGGGCTGCCCGCCGCGACCGGAAATGCTGGTTCACGCGATTATGATGTTGCAGGAAAAGATTATGAAGGAATCGGTTAAGGACCGCCGCGATACGTTTGAAGAAGAATCGCGCCAGTCAATCGCTCCCGGAACTTTGCCTGTTACCGAAGGAACGGCTCTAGAAAAAGAAACGGAAATCGAAGTCGCGCAAAAACAGGTTTCGCGTCCATACACGATTGCTTCGCGCCACGAGCGTCGCCGTTCGTCATAGATTTTACGGCGGTGAGTTTTAGTTAAAATTCACCGCTTTTTACTTTGGTTAATTATGGCTGAGACGAAAGTTTTACTCGAATACGTCGAAAAATTGAAAGCGGAAAATGCCGCTTGGGTGGCTGATTTTAAAGACGCTCGCGGCGAAGTCACAATTACCGTTCCGCGCGAATCAATCGTTGACGTAGCTTGGGTTTTGAAAACAAAATACGGCTTTGATATGCTCGCCGATTTGTGCGGCGCGGACCGAGGTCCCGAAGAAGAACCGCGTTTTGAAGTCAATTACCATTTATTTGGAACAAAACATCACAACCGTTTGCGACTGAAAGTTTTGTTGAGCGAAGACGACCCGCACGTTTCGACCGTGACGACCGTTTGGAAAACGGCGAACTGGCACGAGCGCGAAACTTTCGATTTATTCGGTGTGATTTTTGACGGGCATCCCGATTTGCGTCGAATTTTGCTGCCGTCCGATTTTGACGGTCACGCGCTGAGAAAAGATTATCCTTTGCGCGGTTATGAACCGTATAGCTTAACTTAAAATGATTTCCAAAACTCTCCGAGACGCGCTGACCGAAGTTCGCCCACTGCCGATTACTTATACGGTGGACGACTTGGAGTTTATGCCCGAAGACACCAACCGTTATGAATTGGTTGGAGGAAAATTATTCGTATCCCATGCGCCGCATCTCGACCATCAAAAGCTGGCTTCAAATTTACAAGTCGAACTTGGAATTTATCTTCGGAAGAATCCGATTGGCATCGTCGTGCAAACTCCGGGCGTAATTTTCAGTCCGAAGGATGCCGTGATTCCCGACCTCGTTTTCGCCACGCGCGAAACCATCGAACAAAACGTCGCGGGTGAAGACCAAAAGTTCGAGGGAAAATTTACTGGCGCGCCGGATTTAATTGTCGAGATTTTGTCTTACGGTAAGAAGGACATTGAACGCGACCGCGTTTATAAACGCGAGATTTACGGCAAATACAAAGTAAAAGAATACTGGGTGGTTGACGGCTTGTTTAATACGATTGAAGTTTATCGTCTTGCGGAAGGCGGGCAGAATTTAGTCAAGCGGTTTGAGATAAGTGAAACGATTGAAACATCTTTGCTGCCGGATTTTTCGTTGAAACTGACAGACATTTTCAAATTTTAATATGAGCGTTGCAGTAGAAAATTTACCGAGCCAATTTGAAGTTTTAGACCAGCCTTTGGAATCGCAGATGACGCTTTCGATGGGTCCGCAGCATCCTTCGACGCACGGCGTTTTGCGGCTCGAACTCCAACTCGACGGCGAGTTGATTGTCAAAACCGTTCCCGACATCGGTTATCTGCATACGGGAATGGAAAAACTTTTCGAGTATCGAAAATACCAGCAGGGCATTGTTATTACAGACCGGATGGATTATCTGAATCCGCTCGGCAATAATCTGGCGTATGTGATGGCGGCGGAAAGATTGCTCGATTTGGAAATTCCCGAACGCGCTCAAGTCATTCGCGTTTTGTTTTGCGAATTGCAGCGCATCGCTTCGCACTTGGTGTGGCTCGGCACGCACGCGCTCGACATCGGCGCGATGAGTCCGTTTTTTTATTGCTTCCGACAGCGCGAAAAGATTTTGAATCTGATTGAAGCCGCATCGGGCGGGCGAATGACACCGAGTTATTTTCGTATCGGCGGTTTGATGATGGATTTGCCTGCCGGTTTTGAACGCCGCGTCAATCAGTTTTTGGATGATTTTCCCGCCGCGCTCGAGATGTTCGATTCGCTCGTGACGGGCAACACGCTGTGGCAAAGCCGGACGCGGGACATCGGAATTATTAGTCCCGAAGATGCGATTGACTGGGGACTGACGGGACCTTGTTTGCGCGGCAGCGGAATTGATTTGGATTTGCGCCGCGACAATCCTTACACGGGTTACGAAAATTACGATTTTGAAGTTTGCGTCGAACAGGACTGCGACGTTTGGGCGCGTTTCCTCGTGCGGATGCGCGAAATGCGCGAGTCATGGAAAATCTGCAAGCAGGCAGTCGGACGTTTAAAACCGGGTCCGACCAAGGCGGACGCGCCGAAAGTCGTTTTGCCAGACCGCGACGATATGCGAAAACATATGGATTCGCTAATTCATCATTTCCTCATCGTCGCCGAAGGTTTCAACATTCCCGAAGGCGAGGTTTATTTTCCGATTGAAGCCTCAAAGGGCGAACTCGGCGTTTATATGAAATCCAACGGCGGACCGAAACCCGACCGCGTTCATTTCCGCGGTCCGAGTTTTGTCAACCTGTCGGCTCTGCCCGTGATGTGCGTCGGCGAAATGGTCGCCGATGTCGTGGCGATTATCGGCTCGCTCGATATTGTGCTGGGCGAAATTGACAGATAAAAATTATGACTGAAAATCAAGAAAAAGAACTTTTTCATACCTTGGCGACTTTGGTGACGGGAGTTCGGGGAATCCAAACGGACGTTCAAGAACTTAAATCGGATGTTCAAGAAATTAAAGAAACTCAAGTTGAGCATTCTCGAATTCTAAATGAGCATTCCCAAACTTTAAACGAGCATTCGCAAATTTTAAATGAGCATTCTCGAATTTTAAACGAGCATTCGGAAACTTTAAATGAACATTCTCGAATTTTAAACGAGCATTCGGAAACTTTAAATGAGCATTCTCGAATTTTAAACGAGCATTCGCAAATTTTAAATGAGCATTCTCGAATTTTGAACCGATTAGATGCCAAAACAGACAGTATTGCCGAAACGGTGATGGCAAATGATAAGCGTTTAATCGCTTTAGAAAAGAACGTTGCCGATTTGAGAAGCGGAATTCATTAAGATTATAGCGACGAAGATACGGAACGAAAAATCTAAAAGATTTGAGCAAAAAGTTGAAAATTTAATTTTGCGGATTGAAAAACAGGACAAAAATTAGCGGCATAAAATATGGCATCAGCAGTTGCAACGGATTTTACAAACCAAGTTGTTTATACCGACGAAGTAGCGGAATTTTCGCCCGCAGTCGTCGAGGAAATGAAATCGCATTTGACGAAATATCCTGCGGACAGAAAGCGTTCGGCTTTGATTCCGCTGTTGTTCGTCGTTCAGCGCGAGCGCGAATTCATTGATAACGCAGGCGTGAATTTTCTGGCAAAATTTCTTGATTTGGAAGTGACGGACGTTTGGGAAACGGCGACGTTTTATTCGATGCTGAATATGCACAGGCTCGGCAAATATCATATTCAAGTTTGCAAAACTTTGTCGTGCCGCATTATGGGCGAGCCGGAAATTACCGAACACATCTGCAACAGATTAGGCATTCACGCGGGCGAAACCACGCCGGACGGAAAATTTACCGTCTCGCGCGTGGAGTGTTTAGGAAGCTGCGGAACTGCGCCGATGATGCAGATTGGTTTCGATTATCACGAGGATTTGACGACGGAAAAAGTTGACGAAATTTTGGATTCATTAAAATAAAATGCTTTACAAAGTAGTTTTGCAAAAAAGTGAAGAAGGTTACAGCGTTTCGTGTCCGGCGTTGCCGGGCTGCTGGTCACAGGGCGAAACGGAAGATGAAGCATTAGAAAACATCAAAGACGCAATTGGAGGCTATCTTTTTGTTCTGAACGAACAAATTAAAAATGCCGACGTGCGCGAAGTAGAGGTTGCGGCGTAAATGCCAAAACTTTCGGGCATAAATCATCTACAAGCCGTCAAAGCGTTAGAGAAAGCAGGATTTTATATTGCGCGGCAAGGCAAACATATTATTATGACAAACGACATAAGAATTATAACGATTCCGCGACATAATCCTGTTAATGCTTTTACGATAGGCGGAATTGTTCGAGATGCGGGATTGACCGTCGAGGAATTTAAAAAATTGTTGTAATTATGGAAATCAAAGCAATCGGATGCGAGCCGTTACAACTCAAGCGAGTGCATTTGAAAGATTCGCAGACGCTCAAGGTTTATCAGGAAAACGGCGGTTATAAATGGCTGAAAAAGGCACTTGAAATGTCGCCCGCCGATATTATCGAAGAAGTCAAAAAATCCGCCTTGAGAGGGCGCGGCGGCGCGGGTTTTCCGACCGGGATGAAATGGTCTTTTGTGCCGAAGGATTCGCCGAAGCCGAAATATGTTGTTTGTAATGCTGACGAATCCGAGCCGGGAACTTTCAAAGACAGATATTTGCTCGAACTCGACCCGCACGCTTTAATTGAAGGGATGCTGATTGCGGCTTACGCGCTCGGCTCGAAAACCTGTTACATTTATTATCGCGGCGAATATCGTTATTTGATTGATATAATGGATAAAGCCATCGAAGAAGCGCGCGGCGCGAATCTCGTCGGCGACAAAATTTTAGGCTCGGATTTCTCTTGTGAATTTCACACGCACACCGGCGCGGGCGCGTATATCTGCGGCGAGGAAACCGCGCTTTTATCGAGTCTCGAAGGCTATCGCGGGCATCCGCGAATGAAGCCGCCGTTTCCGGCAATCGAAGGTTTATACGCCGCGCCGACGGTCGTCAATAACGTCGAAACTTTAACCGCCGTTCCGCAGATTATCGAAATGGGCGGCATCGCCTGGCGCGATTTGGGAACGGAAAAATCGGGCGGCACGAAACTCTGGTCGGTTTCCGGTCACGTTAAAAAGCCGGGCGTTTATGAACTTCCGATGGGCTATCTGGATATGGAAAAGTTCATTATGGAAGACTGCGGCGGAATTCGTGACGGGCATCATTTGAAGGCTTGCATTCCGGGCGGTTCGTCGGTTTATGCGATGCGCGCCGACCAGATTATCGGCAAAAAAGTGCGGATGGATTACGAAGGACTTGTCGAAGCCGGTTCGCTCGTCGGAAGCGGCGGATTTATCGTCATGGACGAAACGGTTGATATGGTTGATTCGACTAAAAACTTGACCGAATTTTACAAACACGAATCGTGCGGCTGGTGTACGCCGTGCCGCGAAGGAACGGATTGGCTCGTGAAAATTTTTAACCGAATAGTTGACGGCGGCGGGCGACCCGAAGACGCGCAGTTGATTTTAGATTTGGTTGACAACATCGAAGGAAAATCGTTTTGCGCTTTGGGCGACGCGGCGGCTTGGGCGATTCAAGGCGCGATTAAACGTTTTCCAGAAGATTTCAAAAAATACTTGTTGCCGAATGAAAACGGCAATCACTAATTTAATAAGGAGAAACAAGAAATGGGCAGAGGCGATAAAAGAACACGACGCGGAAAAATTTTTGCCGGAAGTTTCGGCAAAACTCGTCCGAAAACCAAAAAGAAAGCCGAGACGGGCGCGAAAGAAAACAGCGAAAAATCTGAATAGTGGCGGACGAAGATAAAAAACTTGTCAAAGTGAAATTTGAATGTCTACTTTCCGGCGGCGGAAAACAAACTCGTTTTTTAGAAGGCGAGGAATTACAAAAGTGGCAAGATTGGATAAAGCAAGTTTGTCTTCTCGCCGAGATTCACGGGAACAATTCGAATTAGAGCAGTTTGAATTGGCAGGAAGAAATGAAGGAATAAAATGGACGTTTTAGAGAAAGTTACACAATTAGCCGACCGACTTTCGCCGCCCGAACAGTTGCGGCTGGTCGAGCATCTTGCAAGGCGTTTGCAAACCTCGACGCTCGAAGCGAAAAAGTCTCTCAATCTTTATGGAAGCTGGCGCGGCAAATTTCCCGAAGATATTAATGTTGAAGCCGATATTCGGGAAATTCGTGATGAGTGGAAGAAAGAACTTGATGAATTATGAATGAATACGTCGTCGATACTCACACGCTGTTTTGGTATATGACGGCATCGCCGCGTTTGAGTGCGGCGGCAAAAGCAGCTTTCGATGAAGGTATAAATAATCTAGCATTGATTTATATTCCTTCAATCGTTTTAGCCGAGTTATATTTTTTGAACGTAAAACATAATTATCCGATTGATTTCGCGGCTGAATATAAAAAGTTGGAAACAGGCGGACAATTTGTTTTGACGAGTTTCGAGCCGTCGGATGTTTTGGATTTTGACGCGGATTCCGCCGTCAAGGAAATGCACGATAAAATTGTTGTCGGCGTTTCGCGCAGATTAAACGCGGCTTGCATCACGAAAGACAACAACATTATCGATAGCAGTTCGATAAAAATTATTTGGTAAATTGATTTTTAATAATGTCAACAGAACTCATTAAAGTTACGATTAACGGGCAGGAATTTGAAGTTGAAAAAGGCGCGCGGCTGATTGATGTGTGCCGCGAAAAAGCCTTTAACATTCCGGCGTTTTGTTATTATCAAGACCTTGCGCTTCAAGCTTCGTGCCGGATGTGTCTGGTGCGTATCGAAAAGATGCCGAAGCTGCAAACTTCCTGCACGATAATCTGCACGGACGGAATGATTGTCACAACTCAATCTGAGGAAATCGAAAAAGCGCAGCGTGCGATGAGCGAATTTCTGCTGGCGAATCATCCGCTCGATTGTCCGGTTTGCGACAGAGGCGGCGAATGCGAATTGCAGGAGATGGTTTTCGACTGGGGCGATGTCGAAGAACGCTTTCACGAAAAGAAAAATGCACAGCCGGAAAAGTTTCTATCGCCGATTGTCGCCAACGACCCGCAACGCTGCATTTTATGCAAACGCTGCACGAGGGTTTGCGATGAATGGATGGGCGAAGATGCCATCGAAGCCGGAAATCGCGGCGTGAATACGGTCATCGAAACTTACGGCGGCTGGCTCGGCTGCTCGCAATGCGGAAACTGCATCGAAGTCTGCCCGACCGGAACTTTGCTCGACGGCGTTTATCGTCACGAAACGCGCCCCTGGGAATTAGAACAGACGATTACGACCGATACGTATTCGTCAGACGGAATGCAGCTTTCAATCGGCTCGCGCAGCGGCGTTGTTCATCGAATTGTCGCCCGCGACCGTTATGTTGACGGTTTGAACGGCGAATTTTTAGATGTCAAAGCCAGATTCGCGCACGAATTTATCAATCACGCCGACAGAATCAAAACGCCTCTGATTCGTTATAAAAAAGGTGGAAAACTGATTCCGGCAACCTGGGACGAAGCGATTCATTTTGTCGCCGGAAAATTTAAGGAAAGCGGAAACGGGGTCGGCGTGATTGCATCGGCGCGTCTGACGAACGAAGCAATTTTTACGCTGAAAAGATTTGCCGCCGAGGCGGTGAATTCTGATAGTTTTGCCGTTTCCGACGCTTACGATTTGTCGCCGTTTTTCGACAATTTGTCCGTGCCTCTGGCAACACACAAGGAAATTCGCAAGGCAAAAACGATTCTGCTTATCGGCGGCGAACCGGAAGAAGAACAAACTTTTACGGCAAAACAGATGCGCCAGGCGGTTCGCAACGGCGGCGCGAAATTGATTATTGTGAATGACACGCCGATTCGCTTGAAGCAAAACGCGGCGCAGTTTGTTCATATCAATAAAAATTCTTACGATGCTTTTGTTTCGGCTTTAATTGATTCAGCAAATGACAAAAAAAACGCGAAAAAACTCGGCATCGAAGCGAATGATTTTGAAAATTTACGCAAAACGATTGACGAAACGGCGGGCGATTTTATCATCATGTTCGGCGGCGATTTGTCGGCAGAAGCGCAGTCAATCTTAGCAAATTCGGCTGATATTTTCGCAGGCGAAAATCGGCGCGTTTTGTTTCATCCGCTGCCGCTGTATAACAATTCGGTCGGCGCGAACGATATGATGGCTGATAAAAAATCTTTGTCCGATGTTCTGGAAAATTCAAAATCGCTGTTAATTGGCGGAAGTTTGCAGGAAGAAAATGTAAAATTTTTAGCAGATAAAGATTTTGTTGTTGTTCAAGAACTTTTTGAAACCGCGACGACCGATTATGCCGATGTCGTTTTGCCAGCCGCGAGTTTTGCCGAAATGGACGGAACTTATACGAACAATTCAGGTTTCGTGCAGCGAGTTCGACAGGCAATCGAGCCGGTTAATCAGGCAAAACCCGATTGGATAATCACGAGTTTGATAGCGCGTGAGATGGAAGTTGATTTCGGTTATAACTTTTCTGCTTCGATGGTTTTCAAAGCCATCGCCGATTCGGTCGCGGCTTACGAAGGTTTGCGTTATCCGAATTTGAAGGACGAATCGAAACCCGTTCAAGTCAAGCACGCAATCAGCGCGAAAAAAGATTTGTCGAAGGAAATTGACGCGCTCAAAACAAATGTCGGAAAACTTTCGGATGAAGCGAATAAAATCGCGGAAACGCCGCGCGTCGGTCATCGTCTTCATCGCTTGACGACGATGACGAGCAAAACCAGACAGTTTCACCTGCTCGCGCACGGCAATCCGAAACCGGAAAATTTGCTGGTTTCGCCGCTCGTCCAATTTAACTTGGACGGAACGCCGCGCGCCGCAGGAATGGCGGAAGCGGCAAGCGTCGGTTTTGAAGACAGAATTAATCTGAAAATAGAAAAATAGTTTTTCAAAATAAGCATTATGAAAAGTCAATTTATTTTGAGCGAATATTTAAACGACGCATTAGCTCAAGCCGAATATGACAAATTAGAAGACGGAAGTTTTAGCGGGCGCATTCCGAATTTCAAAGGCGTAATCGCCTTTGGCGAAACGCTTCGGCTTTGTGAAAACGAATTGCGTTCGAC
>JBPCRW010000224.1:0-8556 GCA_050996405.1 Pyrinomonadaceae bacterium
CCTTTTTCTTCGTCCACCCACGCGCCCGTTAATGCTAAGCCTTCCATCATCAGACGTTTGCCGTCAACCATCGGCGCGGTTGACTCAAAATTCTGAAGGCGATAAAACTGTCCGGGTTCAAATTTTCGAGCCTGAAGCGGAGCTTTGACGATGACATCAACAATCGTCGGCGTTAATCTTTCGACTTTGACAACCGTCGCGCGAATCTGCTCGTCGAGCGTTTTTACCAAACTCGTAAAATTGTTTTCGGCAGAGTTTGAATCAACCGTTTCGCCCGCGAAAAGCTCCGCAACTTTTTCGTAACCGTGTTTCGCCGAAGCCATCGCCTTGACGACATTTCCGGCATAAACCGGATGATTATCGCCGTAATACGAAATAAATTTTCCGTCCGATTCGTAAGACGTGAAAAATCCGGTTTCGCCTTTTTCCGTTTCGACGATGTGAAAATTTCCGTCGCCGTTTTTGACTAATTTATGCGGCGCGAAATACTGCCGCCATTCGTCGAGTTTGAACGTTCCCGGATTTTCTTTTTCGTAAATGACATTCGGTGAAGTTCCAGCCGCGACACAAACCGTGTGCGCCGGAAACTCGACCATCTCGCCAGAATTTGAAAATTTTCCAATTTCCGCATCGTAATTTTGACGCTCGAAAATCAGAGACTTAACCGCGCCGTATTCGTCCGGCACGGCTTCCGCCGGATTCATCAATTCGACAAATTCGATGCCTTCTTCAAGGGCTTTTTCGACTTCTTCGTGATTCAGACGATAGGCGGGCGAATCCTGCAAACGCTTGCGGTAAATAAGACTTACGCCGCCCCATCCGCGCACCAGCGGCACGAAATTCGGTTGTTCATTTGCTTCGGCGGCGCGTTCACGTTCGGCGCGAATTTCTTTTCCGTGTTCGATAAATTCCTGAAAAACGCGCGTTTCTTCTTCGTCAAAACGATTCCAGACGGCTTCTTCGCCAAATTCTTCAGAAAGTTTTTCAAACATCTCCAGCATCTTTTCAACCTGCACAGGATAATACGCAAAAAGTTCAGTCGCCGTGTCAATTCCCGTCAAGCCGCCGCCGATGACGACTGCCGGAAGACGGACTTGCAGATTCGACAAAGTTTCTTTTTTAAACGCGCCCGTGAGTTGCAGAGCCATCAGAAAATCCGACGCTTTGCGAATGCCGCGAATCAAATTATTTTTCATTTTGACGATTGTCGGTCGCCCCGCGCCGGTGGCAATCGCAATATGGTCGAAACCGAATTTCCAGGCATCTTCAATCGTCAAAGTTCCGCCGAAACGAATGCCGCCGTAAGCGCGAAAATGCTTGCGGCGCGAAAGCAGAAGCTGCAAGATAGTCAGAAAATTTTTGTCCCAGCGCACCGTGATTCCGTATTCGGAAACGCCGCCGAAGCCCGACAAAATTCGCTCGTCAAGCTGGCGCGTGATTTCGCTAATTTCACGAATCGGCTTTGGCATTTTCGCGCCATTTGCGCCTGTGTATTCGTCCATCAACGGTTCGATTTTCAAACCGTCCATTCCGATTACGCCAAAACCTTCGTTCAAAAGATAATGCGCCAAAGTGTAACCGGCGGGACCTAATCCAATAACCAAGATATTTTTTCCGTTATACGGCAGAGCATACGGGCGTTTTGCATTGAGCGGATTCCAGCGCGTCAGCAGCGAGTAAATTTCAAAGCCGTAAGGCAAATCCAAAACGTCTGTCAAAACATTTGTTTCGACGGCAGGAATATTGACCGGCTCTTGCTTTTGAAAAATGCAGGCTTTCATACAATCGTTGCAGATGCGGTGTCCAGTTCCGGCGCACATCGGATTGTCAATCGCAACAAGCGCGAGCGCGGCGATGTTATCGCCGTGCCGTTTCATCAAATGCATCTCGGAAATTTTTTCGTCCAAAGGACAGCCTTCGAGTTTAATTCCCAGAGGATTTCGCTTCGGCGCGCCGTCTTTTTCCCGAAGACCTTTTGAGCAGGAATCTTTTTCGCGCTCGTGGCAAATCAAACAATATTCAACTTCACGCAGAGCCGCGCGTTCTGTGATTCGTTGGTCGGTTAATTTAAAACCGTCGCGCCGCCGCAGATGATTTCTGGTGAAATCCATCAATTCGGGAATTTCCTCGCTCGGTCGTTCCACATCGACAAGATGCTGGTAATTAAGCGTTTTCGGAGTTTTAAACGAATACCAGCGTTTGTCTTTTTTGAAAAAATGAATTGCGGAATAGGCTTCGATAATTTGCAAAGCGGCTCTGATTTGCAGCAATTCGCCCGTGTCTTCGAGTTCGGTCGCAAACTGCGCGAAGACTTTTCCGAACGTGGAATCTTTTAATCGGTCAAAGGCATTTTTAACTTTTTCGAGCGTCGTTTTCGCGGCTGCGGACGGTTCTTGATTTTTAGACAAAAATTCTTCCGCGTCGAGAAGATGAACGGTAATTTCGGAAATCGCCAACTCGTTGTCATAGCGCAAAGTGTCGCTGAAAATTTTGTTTCGCAGTTCGTTGTAGGCGAGATTGATTTCCGCTTCGTTTAAAGAAGAAATTGTTTCTGCCGGAAATTTTTTGATGGCGCGGCGTTGGACGAAAAATCTGTATTTCCAAATCGGAGATTGTTCGAGAACACTTTTTTGCAAATCGTTTTCGTCAGTTTCAATGTGAAAAAGTCTGGCGATAAAATTTGAAAGAAACGGCGCGGTATCGGTCAAAATTTTCGACTCGATTTTCGGCTCGTAATTCGCGCCGCGAGTTTCGATATAATTCTTTAAAGCGTCATACAAAGCAAGACTTTTTTCCTCGACTTCCGCGTAAAAAGTTTCGGCTAAAGCCTTGAGTTTTTCCATCTTAAAAAGGTCTGAATAACGAAAATCGGCAACTCCCAAATCAAAATCGTAATCAGAAGATTGCGGCGAATAATTGTTTTGTGTTCCAAAAGATATAGTCATATATAAATCTGTAAAATTGTATAAAAGAGAATTTTACCATTTGGTTTTGGTTGAAAACAACGATGCTCCGGTTTTTCGGACGATTGCGTAACGTTAGGATTAAATATAAAAATTTAAAATGCCGACCGGAAAAATTGCGGTTTCAGCGATTTTGACAATCATAAAGTATATTTTTATAAACGATTTTGTCTGAAATTTTATGCTGGCGAGCGGAAAAAATTTTGTAAATGTGCTATAAAACAAGTTTGCCTTAACATAATTTATCTGCAAAGTTTCATTATAAAAGAGGTTTTTTAATAAGTAGTATGGAAAAAGACGAGCGATTATTACCATTGCCAAACGCTAAAGAGTTAAATTTAACGCATCAGGATGTCGCGGCTGGTTACTCACCGTTTTACGACGAGGAAAATTTCAGCGAAGGACGTTCGCCCCGCGAATATTTTCAGGTAGTTTATAAACGATTGCCGCTGATTTTGGCATTGACTATTCTGGCAACTGCCGCCACCGCTTTTTATATGTATCGCCAGCCTTCTATTTACGAGGCGCAAACGACGGTCGTGATGGAGCCGCGCAAACCCAAATTGCAATCCAAAGAAGCAGTCTATTTCAATTTCGGAGACAATAGAAATTATTACAATACGCAGCTGAGATTACTGCAAGAGCCGGAATTGATGCGTAAAGTTGTTGTTCAATTAGGTTTGCAGCGCGACCCAAATTTATTCGCGCAGCAGAACAAAGGCGTGATTTCGTCATTGCGCTCGATGTTTTCCAGCGACAAATCGCAGAACAAAGAATCTACTTTACCGACTTTAACCGACGCTTCAGCCGATTCAGCCGATACCAGAACCGTTCTGACAAAAGAAGAAGAAGTTCGCGCCGACGGCTACGCGGACGAACTGCACACCGGATTGACCGTCGAGCAAGTGCCTGATACCAATCTGGTCAATATCAAAGTTCAAGGCACAAACCCGGATTTGATAGCAAAGGTTTCTAACGCGGTTGCCGATGTTTTCATTAAACAGGATGCCGAGCGCGAGATTAAAAGTTCAAAACAGGTTTATGATGACTTGACCAATTCAATTGACAAGTTGAAAACCATCATCTCTCAAAAGGAACAGGAACGGATTGATTATATGAAAAAAGCCAATCTGCCCCTGGAAACTGAAGGTGAAAAATTAGCCGCTGCCAAACTTCAAACGATGGCGACACAATGGCTGTCTGCCGAAGATGACCGGAGAAAGACGCAGGCTCAATACGAAGCCGCTGTTCAGGCTAGTCAGCGCGGCGAGTTGCCGGTAGTAATGGCGGACGATATGCATTTGGCGGCTGTTCAAAATGCAGACCTCAAGCGTAAAGCGGATTTAGAAGAACAACTGAGAAAAATTGACGACCAGATACAGGAATCGGAAGCCGCGCGAAGCGCGTTATTAGTTCGCTACACGGAAGAATACGGAGATGTTAAGGCTCTGAACGCAAAGATAGAAAGACTGAAGAAAGATAGAGTCACGACCGAAGACGAAGGTTTAAAGAGAATCGAAAGTGAAAGCGTTAAAACTCGCAAGGATGTCGAAAAGCAAGTCCTGACTAACTTGCAGGCAAAACTTGCCGCCGCGCAGAAAAGCGAAGCGCAGTCAAAGGCGTTATATGATAATGAATCCAATGCCGCCGGAATACAAGGACAAGCCGCCAGCCGACTGACGACGCTGACCAGAGAAATCGAAACCAGCCGACAGATACTCGACGGCTACACGCAGAGCCAAAAGGAACAGGAGCTTGCCATCAGCCGCGACCGTCCCGACAACGTCTATGTTTCAAGCGCGGCTCAAAAACCGGCGGTGCCAATCGGACCGAACAGAAATCGGAATATCCTGATTGCCTTTTTGCTGTCTTTAGCGTCGGGAATCGGTCTGGCTTTCCTGTTTGATTATTTGGACGATTCAATCAAAACATCCGACGATGTCGGCAGATATTTAGGCTTGCCGACACTGGCTTTGATTCCACATTACAACGCGGTCAAAAAAGCAAAAGGTGCTTTAACTAGAGACGGAAATCCGGCATCAAAGGCACTGGTCACGCTTGAAGATAATCGCTCGCCGATGGCGGAAGCCTATCGCCACTTGCGAACTTCGCTGCTGTTTTCGTCCGCCGGAAAACCGCCGCAGGCGATTCTCGTTACTTCTTCGCAGCCGTCGGAGGGGAAAACCACGACGGCGATTAACACGGCGATTACGCTCGCGCAAGCCGGCGCGGAAGTCGTAATTATTGACTGCGATTTGCGTCGCCCGCGTCTCCATAGTCATTTTGAATTGGATAACACAATGGGTTTGACAAACTATTTATCGGGCGACAAAACTCCCGAAAATTTATTAAAAACCTACCCGGGAATACCGAATCTGAAAATTATGACCAGCGGTCCGATTCCGCCGAATCCGGCAGAGCTTTTAACCTCTAACGAAATGAAAAATCTTTTGCAGTTTCTAAAGAGTAATTTCAAGCATGTCGTGATTGATTCGCCGCCCGCAATTTCTTTTACGGACGCGGCAATTCTCGCAACTCTGGTTGACGGCGTGGTTTTAGTGGCGATGGCTGGCAAGAGTTCGATTCACCTGATGCGCCGTTTCAAACAGCGTCTCGGCAGCATCGGAGCGCGAATTTACGGCGTGGTTATCAACGGTATCAAACCGAATTCAATCGAATACGGCTATTACGGCTACGGTTATACTTACAGCTATTATGACGCGCCGGAAGACGACACAACTCCGCGAATGGAAGAAAATCCGCGAGCGGAAGAAAAATACGAGGTTCACAAGACGGAAAGATAGTTCGGTTATTTCGGATGAAAATAAAAAATGTATGACCAAACAAATAATTGCGTTTCTAGTTTTAGTTTTGCTGTGCGTTTCCGCTTCGGCGCAGAAAAAAGACGAGAGCAAAACGGATTCAAATAATGGAATTATTTACGGACAAAATAAAGTTGTTATCGAGAAGTTAGGATAAATCAATTTCCGGTTAAAAATTCCGTCAGGGCTTTCTCCCAACTTTGTAAGGGAGAAAGCCCGAATTTTTCGCTGAACAGACAGGCGAGTTTGGAATTTTGCGGGCGCGGCGCGGGACGCTTTAAATCATTCATCGAAATCTTTTCAATTAAGCCTGCATCAAAGTTTTTCAACTCGCAAATCTTTCGCGCGAAATCAAAAAAAGTCGTGCCTTCGCCGGAATTTGTGACGTGATAAATTGCTGGTAAATCAAGTTCGGCAAGTTCACGCAAACGTTTTGCTAAATCGTCGGCAAAAGTCGGCGTGCCGTAAGAATCGGAAATCGCTTTGATAGATTTTCCTTCGGATAAAAGGCGCGGCATAACACTCAAAAAATTCGTTCCGCCGTGACCGAAAATCCAACCTGAACGAACAATTATCGAGCGAGAGTAAAGAATTCGCGCCGTTGTTTCCCCTTCTCGTTTTGTGTAGGCGTAAAATCCCTGAGGATTTGTTTCATCACGTTGAGTATAAAAATCGCCTTTTGTTCCGTCGAAAACATAATCAGTAGAAATTGTGACAAACGCGGAATTTATTTGTTTGGAAGCATTAACAAGATTTCTAACTCCGTCCACATTTGCTTGATAGCAAATCATCTGATTAGTTTCTGCACCGTCAACATTGGTATAAGCTGCACAATTTAAAACAGCATCAAATTTTTCATTTTCAAAAAGTTCAGAAACGGCTGTTTCATCAGCAATATTCAATTCCTGTCGCGTTTTTGCAACAACTTTATCGCCAATTGATTGACAATAATTTATCGCGGCACGGGCGACCATTCCGTTTGCGCCGGTGATTAAAATTTTCATGCGGCGACAATCTCCGTTCCGTATTGCATCCGGTAATAATCGCGGTAATCGCCGCTGCGAATACGTTTTACCCAGTCCTGATTTTCCCGATACCATTCGATTGTTTTCCGCAAACCTTCTTCCCAATTCGTCTGCGGTTTCCAGCCGATTTCAGTTTCGATTTTGGTCGGGTCAATCGCGTAACGACGGTCGTGTCCGAGCCGGTCTGTGACATATTTGATGAGCGAATGCGGTTTGCCGAGAGCGTCTAAAATCGCGGTCACGACTTCCAGATTGTCGCGCTCATTTCGCGCTCCGATGTTATAAACCTCGCCGGATTTTCCTTTTTCATAAACCGCCCAAATCGCGCGGCAATGGTCTTCGACAAAAATCCAGTCGCGCACGTTTTTGCCGTCGCCGTAGATGGGCAGAGGCTCGTCGCGCATCGCGTTTGAAATCATCAGCGGAATCAGTTTTTCGGGAAATTGCCGCTGTCCGTAATTGTTGCCGCAGCGAGTTATAATCGTATCAACGCCGAAAGTTTCACGCGCCGCGCGGACGACTAATTCGGCAGCGGCTTTTGAAGCGGCATACGGCGAATTCGGCTCAACCGGCGACGCTTCGGTGAAAAAAGCCGTTTCGTCTTCGGGCAAAGTTCCCATCACTTCGTCGGTCGAAACCTGCACAAAACGCCGCGCATTTTTCTCTCTCGCCGCGTCTAATAAAACCTGCGTTCCCAAAATATTCGTCCGCAAAAATTCGTCCGCCGAATGAATCGAGCGGTCAACATGAGTTTCGGCGGCAAAGTTAAAAACCGCGTCGGTTTCTTCCGGTAACGCGCTCAAAACCGCGTCTGAATTGCAAATATCGCCGTGAATAAATTTGTGTCTCGCATCGTCCAAACCTGTGAGATTGTCGAGATTTCCCGCATAAGTCAGCGCGTCGAAATTGATGATTTCAATGTCGGAAGTTTCATTTAAAACAAGGCGGATAAACTCCGAGCCGATAAATCCCGCTCCGCCGGTCACAAAAATTTTCTTCATAAATAATAATTGATAACTGATAATTTATTGAGTTTTCATTATCAATTATCAATTATCAATTATCAACTATCAGTCATTTATCGAGCCGCCGCATTTGTTTGAGCAAAGCATCGGCGTATTTCTTCGGCGAATTAACATTTTTCAAAATGATTTTGCCGCCCGCGTCGCTCGCGTTTTCGATTACCAAATCGCCGAAACCGAGCATTCGCTGCGTAACGCCTGCGGAAACCGAAACGTCCTGAATCGTCCGCAGCGGAACGTTGCGCGTTTTCTGCGAAATAAAACCTTCGTCAATTTCGACTTTAGAATCAGTCAGCGTATAGCGCACGACATTGCGCCGCAAATGATAAAACGCCGGAACCAAAAGCAAAGAAAGTCCGGCTAAAACGAAAATCCAAGGCGAGATACCAAATTTTAGCCAATTATCAATTGAGACAAGCAAAGCGACCAGCAAAAATGCTCCGGCGATTGCCGCCGCGTAGCCGATTTTAACGAACAGCAGCGTCGGACGAATCGAAAAAATCTGTCGCTCGTCTTTGTGTTCGGTTTCTATTCTCGGCGGACGCGCCACTTTTGTTTCTTCTTCGCCGTCAAAACGCAAGCCGCATTTTTGGCAGAAAATCGCTTCGTCAGAATTTTTCGCGCCGCATCTGTTACAAAACATAAATTTTTTGAGTCGAGAGTCAAAGGAAAATTATTTATCTTACATTCTTGACTCCAGACTCTCGACTTTAAAGAATCATAC
>JBPCRW010000201.1:0-8695 GCA_050996405.1 Pyrinomonadaceae bacterium
TGCGACGACTTTATCATCTCCGGCAGATATTTCGGATTTTTATTTGGCTTGGCAATATAATCGGGCTTGCAGATTTCGACATCGCCGTAATCTTTTGTTTCGTAGCCTAATTCTTGGATATGCTCAATAAGGCGTTTGCCGCGAATCTTTGTCAAACGCATCGCCGTGATGCCGAGTTCGCTGCCAATCTGTCCCGCGCCGAAACCGAGCGGAACGCCGATGATTCCAACTTTTTTTCCTGTTCCCGGATAATCTTTTTGTCTGGTTTCTGCTTGAATAAGTTTTGCAAGTTCTTCAGAATTCATCTGCAGCATCTTGATTCGCTTTTGAAGTTCGGGCGTTAAGATATTTCGATTCGGCATAACTGTTTTCTAACGTAATTTTGATTTTCAGATTTCGCCGAAACCGTTTTTGATAATTTCTTCAATCGCGTTTAAGGCTTCCCGTTCGTCTTCGCCTTCGACGTTTAAATTTAATTCAGTTCCGCGCGCGGCGGCTAAAGTCAACACGCTCAAAATCGATTTCGCGTCCGACGTGACGGCGTTGTCGAGGCGCGTTAATTTAATCCGGCTTTTAAATTTTCCGGCGAGGCGGACAAGCTGCGCGGCGGCGCGGGCGTGGAGTCCGAGCGCGTTTGTAATTTTAACCGTTGTTTCAAGCATCTTTTTTCAGTTTCTGCGGCGCGAGCAATTCGGCGGCGCGTTGAATTGATTGCCTTCCCTGTTCTTCGACGTTTTTCGCCATTTCCGCCAGACTGATTTCCTTCGACTGCGAAGCGAGTTTAATAACCATCGGAAGATTTACGCCCGTTACGATTTCGACTTCTTCGGCAATAAACATCGCCGAAATGTTGGTCGGCGTGCCGCCGAACATATCCGTCAAAAGCAGCACGCCGCCGCCGCCGGAAACTTTTTTTATCGCGCGGGAGATTTCTTCGTTCGCTTTTTCAACGTCGTCGTTCCAGCCGATGGAAACCGCCGCGATATGATTTAATTTCCCGACCACGTTTTCCGCCGCCGCCAAAAGCTCGTTTGCCACACGCCCGTGCGAAACAATCACGCCGCCGATTTTTTTTGTTTCAGTCATATTTTTCAATTCCAGATTTACAGGTTTTTCGCCAGTAAATTTCGATTTACATTTTCACGTCGCGGTGAACGACCGAAACGTTATAGCTATTGCTTTTTAAAATTTTTCCCAAGCTCTCGGCTGTAAAAACCGAGCGATGCCTGCCGCCCGTGCAGCCGATGCCGATGGTCAGATAAGATTTTCCTTCGCGTTTATAAAGCGGCAGCAGGTAATCGAGCAAATCCGCAAAACGTTTTAAAGTTTCCTGCGCTTCGGGCTGCTGCTTCATAAACTTTATAACTTTAGCATTTGTTCCCGGCAGATTTTTCAGTTCGGGAACGAAATACGGATTTGTTAAATGCCGCACGTCGAACAGCAAATCGACCTGCTGCGGAATGCCGAATTTGTGACCAAAGCTGATGATATGCACGTTGAGCGGCGCGCCTTCTTCAAACTGCCCGAATTTTTCTACCAGCAATCGCCGCAAGGTGTGAACGGTTTGTTCGGACGTATCGATTATTAAATCCGCCGTGTCGCGCACATTCCTCAGAGCTTTTCGCTCCGCGCGAATGGCATCGAGCAAACCTCCGTTGCCGTCCGCCGGATGCGGGCGGCGCGTTTCACTAAACCTGCGCTGCAAAACTTCGTCCGACGCTTCAAAAAATAGGACAAACGGCTGAAGTTTTTTCTTGGCGAGCTTTCTCATCTCGCTCGGAAAATCGGGCAGAAAATGACGTTCACGAATGTCTATGACGAGCGCGGCTTTTTCGATGGCGGCGACTTCTTCCCTGTTCGGAAGCAGCAGACGCGCAAACGGCGAAAGCATCGTGACCGGCAGATTATCAACGCAAAAATAACCTAAATCTTCAAAAGCGTTGGTCGCCGAACTCATTCCCGAACCCGATAAACCCGTGATAATAACAAATTTCGGCACGCCCTGCTTTTCGGATTTCTTAGATTTTGCCATAAATTAAAAATCAGCCGACGAAAAATTTCAACGCGGCTGCACCGTTAAAAGTTTTGTGTGTTTCTCAATCAATTCCTGCGCCGCGTCGTAACCGGAAACTTTCAGCAGATGAATTCTGACCGCCGTTTCAACCAGCGTCGAAAGGTTTCTGCCGGAACTGACGGGCAAAATAAATTTCGGGATTTGCACGCCGAGAATGGTTTCGGTTTTAGTTTCCACTCCGAGCCGTTCGACTTCTTCGACCGCGTCCCATCTTTTCAGTTCGACGCACAAATCAATTTGTTTTTTCTGTTTGCCGATTGCCGAAACGCCGAAAAGGTTGCGAATGTTGATAATTCCGAGTCCGCGAATCTCTAAATGTTCGTGCGTCAATTCCGGCGAAGTTCCCTGCAAACGGTCGCCGATTCGTTTGACGATAATCACGTCGTCGGAAATCAAATTGTGACCGCGCGCCACTAAATCGAGCGCGCATTCGGATTTTCCGATGCCCGATTCGCCGAGCATCAAAACGCCAATGCCGAAAATGCCGACTAAAACACCGTGAATCGTTAATTGCGGCGCGAGAATTTGGCGCAAAAAATTTGTAATAATTTCGATTGCCTTTGAACTGACCTGCGTCGTCCGCAAAACCGGCAGTCCGACTTTTTCGGCAATCTCAATTAACTCCGGCGGCGGCGTGAGATAATTTGTAATCAAAATGCAGCTAATTTCTTCGAGATTCAGATTACGGATTGCTTCGATTCTTTTTTCTCGTTCAAGCTGATTGAGAAATAAAATTTCGCTCTGCCCGACAATCTGGATTCGTCCGGCGTGGATATAATGCGCGAAACCCGCAAGTGCCAGACCCAGTTTTTGAATTCGCGCTGCGGTAATTTCGCGGCTGGTCGTATTTTTTTCTCCGGCAAGCAGTTTGAGCTGCATTTCCGCCGGAGCGTCTCGGATAAAATCGGCGACGGTTATTTTAGGATTTTCCATCTGGCAATCGGCGATTTTTCAAAAGCCGAGTTATAAAATAGGACGCGGATTTAACTGGTTTAGGCGGATTAACGCGGATTTCTTTTATAAAATCCGCGCTAATCCGCCGTTATCGGCGTTTATCCGTGTCCCATTTTTAATTTGACTATCAATTTTTTTCAAGCGGACTTTAAGGCTGAATCAAACCGTAGTTTCCATCCTTTCTTTTATACAAAACCGAAATTTTTTCGTTTTCCGAATCACGAAACATGACAAATTGATTTCCGTCTTCGCCGATTTTTAAAATCGCTTCTTCCGCCGTCATCGGTTTTATCGAATTGCGTTTGACGTTGATGATGCGCGGCAGATTCGCCGCCGGTTTTATTTCTTCGTCAATGACGGAAGGAATCGTGCCGACTTTTTGGGCTTTTTGATGTTTGTCCTTGACCTTGTTTTTTAATTTCAGAGCCTGCTTTTCGAGCTTATCAATCGTCTGCGTCAAGGCTTGATACATATCCGAAACGGTCGAATCGGCGGTTAAAACGCGGTCGCGCATATTCAAAATAATTTCCGCGCGGTGTCTGCCTTTTTCGACTTCGATGATAACGTGCGCTTTGGTCACGTTGCCGTCGAATAGATGTTTGATTTTGCCGAAATGATTTTCGACGTGAGTTCGCAGAGCGGGTGTCACCTCGATATGTCTGCCCGTATATTCGTAATTCATAAATGCACCTCTTGTAAAATTTTGGATTTTAGATTTCGGATTCAACTGTTAATTACTTTGTAGAAATTAAAATGCTTTTAATTCAATCCAAAATCACATAATCTTTTTCCGTTCGGGTGAATCAGGAATTCGCATTTGTTCGCGGTATTTCGCTACGACTCGTTGCGACATTCTAATTCCGTTCACTCTGAACAATTTGATAATCTCATCGTCGGTCAAAGGCTGGCGCGCATTTTCATCTTCAATCATTTTTTTGATTCTCGACTTGATGATTTCCGTTGTAATTTCTTCGCCTTCTTCAAACATCATAAATAATTTTGAAAGCGAAATTTTGTGCAAAACTACCCGACAGTTTTTCTCTCGCGCGAGCCTGGAATCTGCATCTGGTCGCGGTATTTTGCCACCGTCCGTCTGGATAATTTAATGCCTTCTTTACTCAAAATTTTCGCAATCTGGTCGTCGGTTATCGGCTTGCGCGTATCTTCGTCTTCAATCATTTTTTTAATGCGAAGTTTGATAATTCTGGTTGAAACTTCTTCGCCGTCTTCGTTGAGCATTCCTTCGCTGAAAAATTTTCGGAGTTCAATCACGCCCTGCGGCGTGTGCGCGTATTTGCGATTGACGACGCGCGAAATTGTCGAAAGATGCATGCCAATGTCTTCGGCAATATCTTTGAGCATCATCGGTTTGATAAACTGCACGCCTTTTTCCAGAAATTCCTGCTGGCGGCGCACAATGCATTCGACGACGCGGTAAATCGTCTGGCGTCGATGCTCGATATTTCGCAGCAAATCAACCGCCGAACGAACTTTTTCCTTGATAAAATCTCTGGTTTCCTTTGAAGTTCCGTTTTGTGTGACAAGCTGCTGATAGCTCGGACTGATTCGCAGGCGCGGGCTGCCGTCGTCTGTAAAATAAATAACGTATTCGCCTTCAATTTTTTCGATATAAATTTCGGGCGCGACAAAAATCGGGGCTTCGGAAGAATAAAGCCTGCCCGGTTTCGGATTCAAACAGGTAATTTTTTTCAACTCCTCTTTGATTTCGTCAATTTCCAAGCCGGTTTGCTTAGCCAGATGCTGAAGACGCGACGGGTGCAAATCCGTAAAATAATTGCGAACCAGGTCTGCCGCCAGACTTTTTCCTTCGCCGTTCGCTTCGAGCTGCGCGAGCAGACATTCGATGACATTACGCGCTCCGCATCCGACCGGCTCAAGCCGCAAAACGTGCTGCCGCGCCTGTTCAACCGTTTCGACCGGAGAACCGCACAGGTCGGCAATTTCTTCGTTTGTCGCGCTTAATCTGCCGTCTTTATCGAGATTTCCGATAATGCAGTTTGCCGCTTCGATAAGCTCGTCGCTGATTTGCAGAAGGTTGATCTGCCAGTCGAGATGATCCATCAGGGATTCCGATTTTGACAGAAACTGGTCGAAAGTCGGCGCGTCTTCTTTATACTCAAATTCCTGCGTTTTATAACCCGGGTCGAGATATTCCTGAAATTCCCTGCCGTAATCGACTTCTTCAAACGGGTCGGAATTTTCACTAGCCGATTCGGAATCATTATCCGCGCGGGAATCGTCGTTAGACGCATTTTCGTTACGCGCTTCGGGCGAAAGATTTTCCGCGCTCGAATCGCCGTTTTTCGATTCAACCGGAGTGACATCGAAATTATTTCCGAAATCGTCTTTGTATCCGTTGTCAAATCCGTTCTCCGCGCCGTTAGCGTTCTGGTCGAGAATTTTTTCGGAAATTTCCTGAATTTCTTCGTCGTTAGTGACTTCTTCCAAAATCGGATTGGTCACCATTTCCTGCTGAATTAAATCACTAAGTTCGAGAGAGGTCATTTGCAGCATTTCGATGCGCTGTCGCAACTGCGGCGTTAAAACCATTCTCTGGTCGAGTCTTTGAGTTAATTTCAGCGATGACATAATTGGTCAGAAAATTTTATTGTCTTTAATAAATTTCAAAATTTATTCTACTAAAAATTATAACCGATTCAGCAAAAAAGTGTGAAGCGGAGATTTTTCTACAAACTAAATCTTTCACCCAGATAAAGCCGCCGGACATCTTCGTCTTCGACTAAATCCTGCGGATTTCCGGCGCGTAAAATCGAACCTTCCGCCATAATATAGGCGCGGTCTGTAATATCCAGAGTTTCGCGCACGTTATGGTCGGTTATCAAAATTCCGATATTCCGGTTTTTTAAGTAAAGAATAATTTCGCGGATGTCGTCAATCGCAATCGGGTCAATTCCTGCAAAAGGCTCGTCGAGTAAAATAAACTGCGGCTCGCTTGCCAGACAGCGCGCGATTTCGACGCGCCGACGCTCGCCGCCCGAAAGCGCGTCGCCGCGTGTTCGCCGGACGCTTGCGATACCGAATTCTTCCAGCAATTCTTCAAGCCGAGCGAATCTTTCGGCGCGTTTCATCTTCATCGTTTCCAAAACCGCGAGAATATTTTGTTCGGCGGAAAGTTTGCGAAAAATCGAAGGCTCTTGCGGCAGATAACCCAAGCCGAGACGCGCGCGCAAATACATCGGCAGCCCTGTCACATTCTGTCCACCCAAAAAAATCCGACCTTTCTCGGCGCGTTCCAGCCCGGTCATCATATAAAACGTCGTCGTTTTGCCCGCGCCGTTCGCGCCTAACAGCCCGACCACTTCGCCGCGCTCGACCGATAAACTCACGTCGTTAACCACGCGCCTCCGCCCGTAAGTTTTCTGCAAATGAAAAGCTGTCAGCGCGTTCACAGCCGGAGCGTTTTCGTGATTGCCGTTTGTTTCAATTTTCGATTGTCGGAAAACTTCGGACATAAAATAAGATGAACAGTCTATCAAAAAAGATATCCTTGTTCATCTTTGTCTATTTTACTCGATTTTACTGCGGCTTGACCTTGTAGGTCGTGCGCGTGCGTCCGCTCGTATTTGATTTTGTCGAGCCTTGATTAATAATCCGATTTTCACGCATCAAAAATGTGAGCTGACTGCCCTGCGTCGTTCCGTTTTCGGCATCCGCAACGGTTGCCGGATTGCCGCGCAAGATAGCAGTCTCGTCGGCAGATGTGTATTGCACCCAACTGCCCGTCACGCGGCGATTCGGCTGCGTCATCACGACATTATTTTGAGCGACGGTTTGTTTCATCTCGTTGTTTTCGTCCAGAAAAATATCTGCCAGACCAGCTGTGATTCTGTCCGTTCCCTGCCGGATGTCAACATTATTTTCGTAGCGCAATTGGCGGTTTTCGTCCGTGTAGGAAATTTTGTCGGAAGCCGCAAAAACGGGCTGATTCACGGTTTTACCGTTTTCCTTTCGCTCGGCGTTATACAGCAAACTCTGAACTTTTCCTTCGCCGTCCATTCGTCTGGATTTTTCCTGTAAAGTCAAAGTGTCCGCCCGCACATAATTATTTTCCTGCCAGGCGCGCGCGTTTCCCTGATAGATGCCGACTGCTTCAGCGTGATTAAACTGCGCTTGGTCGGCTGTAACGAAAACGGGCGCGTTGGTTTTACCGAATGGAGTCGCGCCGTTCGTTTGTTTTTGCGAATAATACGTCGTCGAAACTTTTCCGCGTAAAAATGATTTTTGATTTTTCGTATCCCAGTCAATTTCTCCGGCTTTGGCGCGCGCCTGCGCGTTCCAGACGGTCGGCTCGCCGCCGCGCAATTTTACGATTCCGTCACTCGCCGTGTAAATCATTTGATTGGAAATTCCGTTGCGGTCGAGTTCGGAAAATTTCGCGCTGCCGTCGGCATCGAAACGTTCGACATCCTGCGTTCCCTGATTAAAATTTGTAGTTAATTTATCCGCCGTCAAAGTTCGCGTTCCGTGATTTTCCGTCGCAATCATCGGCACTAAAACGGCTTTCGCTTTGGTCGCGGCGACACAGGTTTTGGCGTTGTTGCCTTCGTAAAAATCACAGTCGAAACGCGGCGCGGTGACGGTCGTTTTATAATTATCCGCCTTCGCCTGAAGCGGTTCGACATAAAGTTCGGCGTTGCCGACGGCTTCGGTTCTTGACAGATTTTTTCCGTCCGCGTTGAAAAAAGTTTTTACCGTATCGGCGGTTAATTTTTTATTCGACGCATCGTTTTTGTTCGGCGGAGCAGACATCACAATTGCCGTCCGCCCGTCGGTCTGCATTTGATTTAAAAGACCGCTCGCAAATGTGAGGTGCGCGGCAATTGGCGCGAACATCGTTACTTTGTTGTAATCCTGCGGTCGCGCGGGAGTGAGCGTGACGGTCGTCTGATTTTTCGCGTCGGCATTTTGAATCTGCTGATTCTCGTTGTAATTGACGCTCATTTCGCCCGCCGAAATTTCAGTCGTGCGGTCGGGAGTGGTTTGTTTGACGTAAGCGTTGCCGCGCACAAAAGAGTTTTTCAACTTTTTCGTCGGGTAAAGTTCCGCCGTCATCTGGTCGCCTTTGGTATAAATGTCGGGCTGCAAAATTTCCGCGCCGCCGTTCAAAGAAATTTGTCCGCTGGTTTGCAGATAATTGGCTTCCTGCGCGTGAATTGTCGTCGGTTTTTCGTCCTCGACGGTGACGATTTCCACGTTGGTTTTCAAATCAAAATTATCACTCGGTTTGTCATAAACCGCTTGCTGCGATTTTATTTTCGTCGGTTTTGAAGTGTTGTTGGTCGTTTCGATTTCGACGTTTCCGCCAAGCTGTAAATTTTTTAATTCTTTTTCAAACGTCGCCACGGCATTGTCCGAACGGGTGTTCGTATATTTCGGATTCTGCGCCGTCGGCTTTTGAAAGGTTTCGACGTTTTCCGCCATTTCAAGTTTGTTGATTTCCTTGTTCGTAAAATACGCCGTCACTTTTTCCGCGTGAATATCGGTCGGCTGCGAAAAATTTCCCTGCGCGGTTTTCGGCTGAAGATTGATGTTGACGTTTTGTTCGAGATAAATTTTTTCGGCGAGCTGCTCGACCGTCGCGTGTCCGGCGGTGATGTGCGCTTTCTGCAAATTGGCGTTTGCCAT
>JBPCRW010000233.1:0-6826 GCA_050996405.1 Pyrinomonadaceae bacterium
AATACCCAATCGGTTATTTTCATATCGACATCGCCGAAGTGAACACCGATAGACGCGACGGCTTTATTTGTTCGTCGCCATTGATCGCACCTCAAAGTTCGCTTATGCCGAACTGCATTCTGACCAAGCGACACGGCTTGTCAGTTTTTACGACAATTGATCGCCCTCGCGCCTTATCACATTCACACGATTTTGACCGACAACGGCATTCAATTTACTAATCGCAAAAAAGACAAATGGGCATTTATACATTTATTCGACCGTATTTGTCGTCAACACGGAATCGAGCATCGCTTGACGACAATCAATCATCCGTGGACAAATGGGCAAGTCGAACGAATGAATCGAACGATCAAAGAAGCAACGGTCAAGCGTTATTACTATGAAACGCATCGGCAACTAAAAGAGCATTTGAAACTCTTTCCGACGGCTTACAATTTCGCTAAACGGCTCAAGACGCTGAACGGCTTAACGGTATATGAATACATCATCAAATGCTGGCAAAATGACAAGGAACTGTTTAATCCGAACCATCACACTTTGGGATTAAACACCTAGCGAAAAGGTAAAAAATAATTTTGCCTTTTACCTTTTTAATTTTTACTTTTCAAAACTCTGCGTCTCCGCAGTAAAAGCCTTCATTCCAAAATTTCCGCCAGCCCTGCGGCTTTTAGTTTTCGATTCAGTTCGGGAATGTCGTTTGATTCTATCGCCTGCCAGCGTTCGATTAAAGATTGCGATTCGCGCAGAACGTCGGTCGTGGCGGCGGCAGTTACCGCAGTCGGCGCGGCATCAACCGATTGCAGATTGCCGAACAGAGTTTGCAGTCTCGCCAAAACATTCAGATTAAGCGGCGCGCCGGGGCGACGGCTGCCCGAACCGAAAGACTCTTGCAGTTTTTTATCGAGCGCGTCAATGTCCGCGGCGACCGGCTTTTGTCCGGCGCGTGTTTTCAGATTCGTCAGTTGTTTGTTAATCGAATTTAGACGCTCGTTAATCGGTTCGAGTTTGAGCCAAACGTCATAAAGCTGTTTCGATAAATCAAACTGCTTGGCTAAATCCACATCCAAAGTTTTAACGCGCGGGTCAATTTTGACAACCAACGGCTGCGTGTAAGTTTTGCCGTTGGCGTTTAAAACAATCGTGTAATCGCCGGGCATCGCCCAGGGCGAAGTCGGCGCGGGCGCGGTGTTGCGATAGATTGCCGCAATCGGATATTCCGGCTCGATTCCGGGAACAGGCGCGTAATGCAAATCCCACAAAAAGCGGTGCTGTCCGGCAGCATTCGATAAGATTTGCGGCGGGCGAATCCAGTAAGCCGGAACGTTGTTCGTGTCTTTAACGGGAGCGAATTTATCCGTGCTGGAATAACGCCGGACGACATTTCCCTGACTGTCTTTTATTTCCAGAGTCGTCGGACTGGTCGCGTTTTTGTCCAGATAATAATTGATTATCGCGCCGTCCGGCGGATTTTCTCCGGCTGGCTCGTCAGGCGGAATCGGCGTGTCGGGATTCGTATTCCAACGCACGCGCCAAGCCGTCTGTGGTTTGAAAAGAGTCGTTTTTTGATTGTTAATTGCAAGCTGGCGCAAGGGCGTGATGTCATCCAAAATCCAGAAACCGCGCCCGTGCGTTGCCGCCACCAAATCATCGTTTTTGATTATCAAATCGCGGACGCTCGTGGCGGGCATATTCATTCTTAAAGACTGCCAGCTGTCGCCGTCATCGTATGAAACATAAACAGCGCGTTCCGTTCCGGCGAACAATAAACCTTTGCGTTCCGTGTCTTCGCGCACGACGTTGACGGTTTGCCCGTCCGCGATGCCTTTGGTAATTTCCGTCCAAGTTTTTCCGCCGTCGTGCGTCCGGTAAATGTGCGGGCGCATATCGTCCAATCGAATCGTATTGACCGCCGCGTAAGCTGTTCCAGCGTCAAAATGTCCGGCATCAATAATCGAGATTTTCTGCCACGCAGATATTTGCGGCGATGTGACATCGCTCCAATTTTTGCCGCCGTCAGTCGTCAAATGAACAAGTCCATCGTCCGTTCCAATCCAGATTCGATTGATGTCGAGCGGCGACGGCGCGACCGTGTAAATCACGCCGCGCTGCGCGGGTTGCGCGGTCGGAGAGTTGCGATATTTGCCGACGCTCGCCGGAATTTCATAAGTTTTTCGGGTTAAATCTGGAGAAATTTGTTCCCAGTTTTGCCCGCCGTCCTGCGTTTTCCAAAGCGTGTTCGATGCGAAAAATAAAACGTGCGGGTCAACGGGCGAAAAAACGACCGGCTCGGTTCGCACCACTCTGAAATCGGCGGAGCGAAACGCCTTCGGCAAAACATTTTGCGCCTGCGCGGTTCGCCGGTCATAGCGCGTCAATTTCCCGCCATAAACGATATTCGCGTCGAGCGGGTCGGGCGTGACATAGCCGTATTCTTCCGCCGCCACCGGATGCCAATCGCGGAAATTTATTTCGCCGTCCGTGCCGCGGCTGGAAATGCAGACCGAGCCGCTTTCCTGTTGCCCGCCGCACACACGATATGGAAAATCGTTGTCCGCCGCGACGTGATAAATCTGCGCGGTTGACTGGTTATACCAACTGCTCCAAGTCTCACCGCCGTTGACTGTGATAATCGCGCCTTGGTCGCTGCCGAGCAAAATTATTTTCGTGTCGTTCGGATTTATCCAGACGTTTTGATAATCGTCGCCGCCGGGCGCGCCGCGCAGTGCCGCCCAAGTTTTTCCGCCGTCCATAGATTTCCAGCAAACGATGCTTGCTGAATAAAGAATGTTTGGATTTTTCGGGTCAAAGCGCAAAACAGGCAAATCGCCGCCGCCGATTCTGGTTGCCGGGCGCGCGTCGTTGGTTGCAATCGTCCAATTTTCTCCGCCGTCATTTGAAGCGTATAATCCAACGCCTTTTGCGGTAGCGGTGGCGGAAAAAATTCTTTTGGGCGAGCTTGACGCGACTGTAAAATTTGCTTGAATAATTCCGTCGGGCAAGCCTTTCGATAATTGATTCCAAGTCTTGCCGCCGTCGGTTGATTTAAACATTCCGCCGTTTGTTCCATTCCACGCGGCGTTTTCCCAAGGTCCTTCGCGCGATTCCCAGAGCGAGGCATAAACGATATTTGTGTTCGTCGGGTCAATTTTGACATCCGCGCCGCCCGTGTTTTCGTCTTTGTATAAGACTTTTTCAAAAGTTTTCCCGCCGTCCAGAGAGCGAAAAATTCCGCGCTCTTGATTCGGTCCGTAAGGGTGTCCGGCGACGGCGACAAACAGACGGTTTTCATTTTTCGGGTCAACGGCGATTTGCGCGATTTGCTGACCGTCGCGCAAGCCCAAGTGAGTCCAGGTTTTTCCCGCGTCCGCAGATTTATAAACGCCGTCGCCAACCGATAAATCTGGACGATGCAGACCTTCGCCGCTTCCGACATAAACGACATTCGGATTAGAAACCGCAACGGCAATCGCGCCGACCGAACCCGTCGGCTGGTCGTCAAAAATCGGTAGCCAAACGCGCCCGAAATCCGTCGTTTTAAAAACGCCGCCGTTCACTTGCGCGACGTAAAAAACGTTTGGCTGGCTAGGAACTCCGGCGACGGCTCTGGTGCGACCGCCTCGAAACGGTCCGATACCGCGCCAATGCATCACGTTTCCGACATTCGGAATCGGCATTTGCGCCTCGATAATTTGAAATCCGAGCGCGAATAAAAAAGCAAAAACGAGCAAGCATTTTAATAATTTCACGGTTTTACCCCCAAACAATTTATTTTCCCTTCGCCGTAATTACCGGAAGATTTTTGTCGGCAAACAATTTATTAAACGCCGCGATGTCTTCCGCTTTGATTCGCCCCAGAATCGCAAGTTGCGCGTCAATCTTTGGCGACAAATCGTTATAAACGTCGTAATCCTGCGCGGTCGGCGCGGCATCCGCCCCGTCAACCGAAGAACTCAAAGCCGCGAGTTTGTTATTTAATTTTATCGGATAATTCAAAGCGTCCTCGCCGCTTTTAATTTTCGTTTGAATCAATTCGTCTTCAACCGTCGTCAATTTTTTCGAGATGTCAGAGGCTTTGTCCCGCAAATCTTTTTGCTCCGGCGATTTCAGACGCGCGGACAAATCTTCAAACTGTTTTCGCACGTCGCGGATTTCCAAAATCGCGTTGTCCGTTTCGGTTAGTTTAGCGTTTATCTTCGACATCAAATCGAATTGTTTTTGAAAATCTTCCGGCGTAGTCGTTAATCGCGGGTCGGCTTTAACGGCGAAATTTTCGGTTGAAATTATTTTGCCGTCAACCGAAAAACGAACCGCGTAATTTCCCGGCGCGACTCTTGGTCCTGCCAGCGAACCGCCCCACAAAATCAAGCCCGGAACGTTCGTCGCGCTCGGCAGACGATAATTCCAGACGAATTGATTCAA
This sequence comes from Pyrinomonadaceae bacterium, assembly GCA_050996405.1. Lineage (GTDB taxonomy): Bacteria > Acidobacteriota > Blastocatellia > Pyrinomonadales > Pyrinomonadaceae > JBPCRW01. The sequence continues at coordinate 4,423 of JBPCRW010000233.1, forward strand.
GCCGATTTCCGTCGGCAAATTCGGGTTTTCGCCGCCGCGCCGCCCGCCGTCTTGCTGCGGCGATTGCTCGCCTTCGACCGGCGGCTTGCCCGTAAATTTGCGAATCACTTTTCCACTCGCGTCTAAAAATTCCAGAGTGATTTCCTTCGGCTTGGATTTCAAATAATAATTGACGACCGCGCCGTTTGGCGGATTCGCGCCGACGGTGGCGGTTTTCGGAAGCGGAAAACCGCCACCGCCCGCTTGACGGTAAGCGTCTTCGGATTTGAACAAATACGCATCCGCTTTTTGCGCGTCGGCGAGATTGTATAGAATCGTCAGATCATCCAAAACGTAAAACGCGCGTCCCTGCGTGGCGACAACCAAATCCTTATCGCGTTTGTGAATCGCCAAATCCGTAACGGGAACAATTGGCAAATTCAATTGAATGCTTTGCCAATTTTCGCCGTCGTCGGTTGAATAATAAATTCCGGTTTCCGTTCCGGCGTAAAGAAAACCTTTGCGATTCGGGTCTTCGCGGACGACGCGCGTAAAAGCGTCGTTCGGAATGCCGTTGACGATTTTTTTCCAAGTTTTTCCGTAATCGCTGGTTTTGTAAATGTAAGGTTTGTAATCGTCGGATTTGTAGGCAGTCGCCGCGACGTAAGCAGTTCCCGCGTCAAACGGCGAAGCCTCGACTGCGTTTATCTGAATCCAATCCGGCATTCCCTTCGGCGTGACGTTTGCCCAATTCGCGCCGTTGTCGCGTGTAACCTGAACGAGTCCGTCGTCGCTTCCCGTCCAAATTACGCCTTGCGTAACGGGCGATTCCGCGACGGTAAAAATCGTGTCGTAGTATTCGACACTCGTGTTGTCTTTGGTGATTTCGCCGCCCGAAGATGCTTGTTTCGATTTGTCGTTGCGCATCAAATCCGGCGAGATTGCCTGCCAGGAGTTTCCTTCGTCTATTGAGCGAAAGAGAACATTCGCGGCGGCATAAAGCGGATAAACGCCGTTCGTTTTGTGCGGCGAAAACGCAATCGGATAGCTCCATTGAAAACGATATTTCTGCACATCCGCGCCCGCGCCCATTCCGTTATCTGGATAAACGTCAACATTTTTTTGCTGTCCGGTGCGATGGTCTGCGCGTGTCAAAAGCCCGTCGTAGCTTCCGGCAAAAACGATTTGTGAATCGGTTGGAAGCGGCGCAATCCAGCCCGATTCGCCGCCGCCCACGTCATACCAATCGCGCTCGGAAATTACAGAATCGTTCGTCGAACGCGAGGCAATTCGCACGGTCGAATTATCCTGCTGCGCGCCGTAAATGTTGTACGGAAAATCGTCATCCAAAACGACGCGATAAAACTGCGCCGTCGGCTGTTTCTGCCCCGTCCAAGTCTTGCCGCCGTTGGTCGAAACATTCGCGCCGCCGTCGTTTGATTCAATCATTCTGTTTGCATCGTTCGGCGCAATCCATAAATCGTGATTGTCCGAATGCGGCGTGCCGACGCTCGTAAAAGTGCGCCCGCCATCGCCGGATTTCCACATCCCGACGTTTAGAACATAAACCGTGTCGGCGTTTTGCGGGTCGGCGTAAATGCGATAAAAATACCACGGACGTTGTTTGATATTCGGGTTGTCGGAAACTTTTTGCCAGTTGTCGCCGCCGTCGTCCGAGCGGTATAAACCGCCGTCCTTATTTTCGACAGTCGCCCAAACTCTCTGCGGATTGGCGGGCGAAACCGTCAGACAAATTTTTCCCAAAACGCCGGACGGCAAACCTTTGTTGCGCGTGATTTCCGTCCAGGTGTCGCCGCCGTCCGTTGATTTATAAATCGAACTGCCCGCGCCGCCCGAATCAAAACCCCAGGGCGTTCTTCTGACTTGCCAGAACGAAGCGTAAATCGTATTCGGGTTCGTCGGGTCAAAAATCAAATCTTCCGCGCCGGTGGCATTGTCACGAAACAAAACCTTCTGCCAAGTCTTGCCGCCGTCCTTCGAGCGAAAAACTCCGCGCTCCGCGTTTCCAGCCCAAAGATGACCGAGCGCGGCAACGAACACGATGTCAGGATTTTTCGGATTCACTCGCACGCGCGAAATTTGCCGCGTGTCGCTTAAACCCATAAATTTCCAAGTTCGTCCAGCGTCAATTGATTTATAAACGCCGTCGCCGTGCGAAACGTTGTTACGTAAAGTTTCTTCGCCCATTCCGACGTAAATCACGTTCGGATCGGATTCGGCGACGGCAATCGCGCCGACCGAGCCGGTTTTGAAAAAGCCGTCCGAAATGTTTTCCCGATTCGCGCCGCCGTCCGTCGTTTTCCAAACGCCGCCGCCCGTCGCGCCGAAATAATAAACATTCGGCTGGCTCGGAACTCCTTCAACCGCGCCGACGCGCCCGCCGCGAAACGGTCCAATCAGACGA
>JBPCRW010000234.1:0-16087 GCA_050996405.1 Pyrinomonadaceae bacterium
AATACCCAATCGGTTATTTTCATATCGACATCGCCGAAGTGAACACCGATAGACGCGACGGCTTTATTTGTTCGTCGCCATTGATCGCACCTCAAAGTTCGCTTATGCCGAACTGCATTCTGACCAAACGACACGGCTTGTCGGTTTTTACGACAATTGATCGCCCTTTACTGCTATATTTACATAGATAATTGGTCTGCCGGAGATGTTTTTGAAGTCTATTGTAAAGTCTTTAAACCAATCGTTATCTTGAACTGTAAAATTTCTTGACCGATTGTTTTCCTGAGCGGGGTTTTCAGCGAGATTAAATTGCTTTCCGTTTGATTTCAAGTTGATAATTTCAATCGGCTCGTTCCTAAAGATTTCCTTTGTAAGTTTCTTATCACTTTTGTTTATTGTTTGCGCCAAACCGATAAACAAGTTTCTGGAAATAAAAAACAAAGGAAACATTGAAATAACGACTAAACATATTAAAAGTCTGTAGGAAACTTTATCTTTCTTTGCTAAACCATATAGCTTATTTTTCATGACAATCTCCTTTCGGTTGCGAGTTAGTAGAGGAAATCACATGGAAGATGCCTGTAACGTAACAGACGCTATGATTTGAATGAAAGCGAAGGCGATTTACAAGCAATCGATGAATTCCTTAAGTTGTGCCTTTCGCTTATTAAATATCACAGAAAAAAAAATAGCAAGGTTTTTTCAAAATTTATTTCACGGCGAACGAGCTTTTGCTTTTACACTTAAATTCCGTGTTAATCTGTTCATTAAATTTTTCAGATAATGAGCGAACTCAAAATTTCAGCCGACGATTTGGTGACGGCTCTGCTTAATTTACCGGCGGCGCGAAAGGTTTGTCTGCTCGACAGTTGCGGCGTGTCGAATCTCGGCTCACGCTATTTGATTGCCGGTTTTGACGCGGTTGAAATTTTAGAAATTAACGAAAGCGATGCGAACAAAACACTCGAAATTTTAGACGAAAAACTTTCCCGCGAAAATTTAGCCTGCATTTTTACAATTTCCTACGAGTTCGGCTTAAAGCTCAACAATGTAAAACCGCGTCCGAAGGAATTTCCGGCGTTTGACGAGCCGGACGTTTTTCTCGCGTTGTTTGATTGTTTGATTATCCACGATTACGCTCGCGGCAAAACTTTTCTGCGCGGCGACGAAAAACACTTTGCGGAAATTGAAAAAAGTCTGTTTGAAGCGATTGAAAATCAGCCGCGCGAATTTTCCGAAACTGCGGAGAAAAGTTCGGTCGTTTCAAATTTCACGCGCAAAAATTATCTCGAAACAATCGAAAGGATTCAGGAATTTATCCGGTGCGGCGACACTTATCAAACCAATTTGACGCAGCAGCTTCGCGCCTTTTTGTCTGAAAATCTCTCGCCCGAACAGATTTTTCTGCGCCTTCGCAAAAATCATCCCGCGCCGTTTGCGGCATTTCTGCGACGCGAAACGGATGTCGTTATTTCCGCTTCGCCCGAAAGATTTTTTAAAGTGCAAAACGCAAAGCGCAAAATGCAAAATGCGGAAACGGAAAGTGTGATTTCAGTTTCGCCAATCAAGGGAACGAGACCGCGCGGCAAAAATTCAGCGGAAGATCTGCGTCTTCGTGAAGAACTTTTGCGAAGCGAAAAAGACCGCGCCGAAAATGTGATGATTGTGGATTTGCTGCGTAACGACATCGGCAGAATTTGCGAATACGGTTCGGTCAAAGTCGGAAACTTGTGCGATTTGGAAACGCATCCGACATTTTTTCATCTTGTTTCGACCGTGCGCGGCAATTTGCGCGGCGACGTGAAATTTTCCGATATTCTGAAAGCCGTTTTTCCGTGCGGTTCAATCACCGGCGCGCCGAAAATTCGCACGATGCAGATAATTGACGCGCTCGAAACCGCTCCGCGTGGGCTTTCGATGGGCGCAATCGGCTATTCAATTCAAAACTCAAAATTCAAAATTCAAAATTGCATTGATTTGAGCGTGGCGATTCGGACGATGGTGATAAAAAATCAGGAAGCGATTTTCAACGTCGGCGGCGGCATCGTCATTGACAGCATTTCCGACGAGGAATACGCGGAAACTTTAGTCAAAGCAAAGGCTTTGTTAAAAGCGATAAACGCCGCGCCGAAATTTTGATTTCTCGATTATCAGCAAGTTTTTCAACGGGAACTTTTTCAGCCGCGCGGTGTCTAACTTTACCAAAACCGCAAAGGAGAAAATTATGCCCGAAAAAGCCGAAAGCCGTCCTGTCATAAACGTTACGCCGCTGATTGATATTCTGCTTGTTTTGCTGATTATTTTTATGGCGATTTCGCCGCTCAAACCTGCGCGTTTTGAAGCAAAAATTCCGGCGGAATCGAAAGATAATGGCGGAGAACCAAATATTAACACTTTAATTGTTACGATAAACGCCGATTCGTCGCTCGCGCTCAACGGCGAAAAAAATTTAGGCACCATCAACGACCCGCAGAAACTCGTCGCCAAACTTTCGGAGATGTTTCAAAAACGGCTTGAAAACCACGTTTACGCCGACGAAACAGAGATGAAAACCGATTTGCCCGAAGGCGAAAAAATTCAAAAAACGGTTTTTATCAAAGCTCCGCGCAATCTGCCTTACGGCGAAGCGGTGAAGGTGATTGATTCGGTGAAAATTTCGGGCGCGAAACCGATTGGTTTACAGATTGACAATTTGGAATGAAAACTTTTTTCACCGAAAAATTTCGTGTATAATTTGCTTTGCCCGAAAAGGTATCGGCGGCGATTTTCGCGCCCGATAAAACTCTCAAAATGATTCGGCAATGGTGAATTATTACAAAATTCTAAAAGTCGCGCCGCAGGCAACGACGGCTGAAATTAAATCGGCGTATCGCCGTCTGGCGCGCGAACTGCATCCAGATATAAATAATGATTCGGAAAACGCGGCGAAAGATTTCGCGCTCATTGTCAAAGCCTACGAAATTTTGAGCGACCCGCAGGAACGCGCCTATTTCGATAAAAAACTTCTCAAAGCGCAGGCAAAAGGTTCAATTCACAATACGGATTCGGTATTTTATTCCGACAATCCGCACGCTCGGCGTTTGCGCCAAATGGCGTTTGAACGCCGCTATAACGCCATTATTGACCAGATGATTGACAGCGACCGCAGCGAAACGCTGGCTTTGCAGAGAGTTATTTTCCCGACCGTCGCGCTGTTTGTTTCGACCTGCGTCGTAGCGATTTTTCGCCCGCTGCTATGGACAAACGCGCGCATCGGCGGAAAAATTATTTTACTGACGCTGTTTATTTTCGGCGTTTTTCATCTTGTCAAACGCCTTCGTTCGGGATTTCAAAAATTCACGTATGATTCGGAAAGTCTGCACGATTCGATTTTTGACGAAATCGAGCCGGAATCGAAGCCTTATTCACGAGTTTCGGCGGTAATGTTTTTGGTTGTCGGAATCGGAATTAGTCTGGGAATCGGGCTGCTCATCGGCAATTTTATGGAGCTTTCGATTATGACGATGATGCCGAAACTCTTTTCAAAAACTTTGCAGCCCGAATTTATTTTTTACCCGCCGATTGTCGTTCTATTAGTTGATTTAATGCACTCTTTCGCTCTGAAAATGGACAATTGATTTGGCATTTGACACCGCAAACTTAAAATTTTATACTTTGTATTTTCCATTAAAGCGGAAAATTTATTCAATTTGTAATAATAGAAAATATGCCTAATCATAAATCAGCTAAAAAGCGCGTTCGCCAGAATGAAAAAAGACGCGCGATTAATCGCACCCGCCGCAGCGGTTTGCGGACGCAAATTAAAAAACTTCGGACGGCAGTCGCCGGAGCTGACCAAAACGGGTCGCAGGAATTATTGAATCCGACTGTTTCGGCAATTGATAAAGCGGTCAACAAAGGCGTTTTGCACAAAAATACGGCGGCGCGTTACAAATCACGTTTGACGGCGCACGTCGGCAGTCTGGCGAAATAAGTTTTCCAAAAAGTTTCTCACGGTTTTTTCATTGTTTTTTCTCCTTTGAACTGGATAGGCGGAAACGAGAATCAGTCTTGTTTCCGCCTTTTTTTTGAAAAAAGAACAGCCGCGAAAAGGCACAAAAATCACCCGAAAACAACCGTGAAGAAATACGGGATTCGATTATGATTTTCGTATTCATCCGAATTATTTTCGCGGCTATTCTTCTAGTTTGTCAATTCGCAGACGAGCATTTCAATTTGCAGGCGCGGCGTAGCTTTCGAGGTTTTAATTGCCAAATCGGTTTCGGCAAGACGGCGCAGAATCCACGCCAATTTATCGCCGTCGGCGCGGCGGGCGTTTTCTAAAAATTCCTGTTGTTTGGAAAACGGCAGTTTCATCGCGCGCGCGACTTCGCCGCGATTAACGCCTTGATTCATCAATTCCTTCGCCATCAAGAGCCTGTGAAAATTGTAGGAAATTAAACCGAGCAGCATCAGCGGCTCTGCGCCGTCGTCCAGAATTTTGTGCAGAGTTTGCAGCGAGCGCGGACGATTTTTCGCCAAAAGATAATCGCTCAACTCGAAATTTGAAAGCTCGCGCGAATTCGCCACAAGATTTTCGACCAGTTCAAACGTGATAATCGAATCGGGCAAAGCGGCGGTCGCCAATTTTTCGATTTCATTCGTTAGCCGCAAAACATTATTGCCGACTAGCGCGACGAGTTGACGCAAAGCCGCGTCATCAATCTGCGCGCCGAGTTCCTTTAATTTCGCTTTCGCCCAGACAATCAATTCCGCGTCCGACAGCGTTTTAAATTCGACGGCGACGGAATTTTCCAGCAGATTTTTGACAAAACGGCGGCGTTTGTCGAGTTCGTCCGCCGTGAAAATTACGACGCTCGTTTCGACGGGGCGCGCCAGATATTTTGCCAGCGATTCTTCGTCCGCTTCTTTGAGTTTGCCTATCTCCGTGACGCGCACGACGCGGCGCGAAGAAATCATCGGCATTTGTTCGGCGGCGGAGATGGCGTATTGAATATCCGAATCATTCAGGCTGAATTCGGATTCGTTAAATTCGCGCAAAGGCGCGTCACGCAAAACTTTTTCGGCAATCGTTTTCGCCGCCAAATCGCGCAGATATTTTTCTGCGCCGAATAATAAATAAACCGGCGCGATTTCACCTCGTTTTAATTTGTTTCGTAAATCTTCCCGTTCCAAAATTGCCATCGGATTAGCCGAAATTCTTCAATGTCCTTTTTCTTGCTTTACGCCAAGCCCGTTGATAATCGTCGAAACGACCGATTCGGCAAATTTCTGCGCCATTCGCTCGACCGCCGGGTCTTCTTCGTTAAAAAACGAGCGCGGGTCGCTGGAAAATTCAAACGAATCGCGGAAGATAAAATTTTGATTGTCGTAAAGAACTTTATTTTCCTGCAAATCGCGGACGGTGACGGCTGCCGTAATCGCCACTTCAGAGACGCGCGCGCTTCCTTCGCGGTCGAGCAAAACGCCGCCGAGATTGAAATCTTTGATTGTTCCTTCGACCGCCGCGTCCGCGCCTTTTAGTTCGCCCTGCACGCGCAAACCTTTGCCGCGCCGCAAAATTTCTCTGGTGACGGCTTCGGTGAAACGCGATTCGACTTTGTAGCGCAAACCTCTGGCTTCCATTTGAAACGCGGGAACGGCGATGACTTTGATGCGCTTCGGCAATCCCGTATCGGTCACCGGCTGATAACATTCGGTAAATCCCGAAACACAAAGAAAGAGAAAAATTGCTGCTGATAAACGAATAAACTTCATAATTTGTTTTTCACCGCTTCGACAATCTTTAACGCTTCGACCGTCGCTTTAACGTCGTGAACGCGAACCATTTTCGCGCCGTTCCAGACGGCGATTGACGCGCTTGCCAGACTGCCGTTCAACCTTTCCGCCGGAACATCGCCCAGAATTTTCCCGACGAAAGATTTGCGCGAAACTCCGACGAGCATCGGATAATTCGGAAATTCGGCAATTAGTTTACCAAGTTTTGCGATAAGCTCTAAGTTTTGCTCGAAAGTTTTACTGAAACCGATGCCGGCATCGAGCGCGATTTGCTCGGATTTTACGCCGCAGCTTTCGGCTTTTTCGATGCTGAAATTAAATCCGTTAGCCACTTCGCGCAAAATATCTCGAACCGACTTTTGCCGGTGCATCGTTTCAAACGCGCCGCGCAAATGCATTAAAATCAAGCCCGTTTCGTATTTTGCCGCCGCTTCCGCAATCCGCTCGTCAAATCTTAAACCCGAAATATCGTTGATAATTTCCGCGCCCGCCGCAATTGCTTTTTCGGCGACTTCCCATTTGCTCGTATCGATTGAAACCGGAATATCAAAACGTTTTGAAACGGCTTCGACGACCGGAACGACGCGCCGGATTTCTTCTTCGGCGGAGATTTGCAAACTGTTCGGGCGCGTAGATTCGCCGCCGATGTCGAGAATGTCCGCGCCTTCGCCGACAAGTTTTTCGGCTTGCCGCAAAGCGTCGTCAACCGAAAAAAATTTCCCGCCGTCTGAAAAACTGTCGGGCGTAACGTTCAGAATCGCCATCACTAAAGTTTTTTCGAGCGGAATTTTTCGGCGCGAAGTTTGCCAGAATTTCATAAGACAAAAGAATTCGGAAGGCAAAATTAAAAAGGCAAAAGTAAAGTTAAAATCTACTTTTGCCTTTTTAATTTTTGATTTTGCTATGTCTCAAGCCGTCGCCGGATTATTCGGCGTTATCGGCTGCAGAATCGGATTTTTGAACGGTTTCAAAGAACCTTCTTCGTCGGATTTTTGCGGCGTTCCGTTGTCATCCGATGAAGTCTTTCCGTCGTCATCGAGCGGAAGTCCGGCGACGACGCGGCGAATCTGCACGCTGTCGAGCGTTTCGTGTTCCAGCAAAGCCTGCGTCAAACGTTCCATCGCATCCTTGTTATCGGACAAAATTTTCTTTGCCCGTTCGTATTGTTCGGAAATAATTCGATTAACTTCCTGGTCAATCTTGATAGCCGTCGCTTCGCTGAAATCACGATGCTGTGCAATCTCGCGTCCCAGAAAAACCTGTTCTTCTTTTTTACCAAACGCCAGCGGACCTAAATCCGACATCCCGTATTGGCAAACCATCGAACGCGCCAGTTCCGTCGCTTTTTCGATGTCGTTTGACGCTCCTGTCGTGATGTGTCCGATGAAAATTTCTTCGGCAATGCGCCCGCCCATCGCGTTGGCTATCATCGCCAGCAGTTCTTCTTTGGTGCGCCCCAAAATGTCCTGTTCCGGTAAATAAAATGTTACGCCGAGGGCGCGTCCACGCGGCACAATCGTCACTTTGTGAACCGGATCGCTTTCGGGAATGTTAATTCCGACGAGCGTATGTCCGGCTTCGTGAATCGCCGTTAAGCGGCGTTCTTTATCCGAAATAACCATACTGCGGCGTTCGGGACCCATCATCACTTTGTCTTTGGCAAATTCGAGGTCGCGCATCGTGACGACTTTTTGATTGCGGCGGGCGGCGGCGAGCGCGGCTTCGTTGACCAGATTTGCCAAATCCGCGCCGGTAAATCCGGGCGTTCCGCGCGCAATTACGTTGACGTTGATGCTTTCGTCCAAAGGAACTTTGCGCGTGTGAACTTTTAAAATTCCTTCGCGCCCGCGAACATCAGGATATGAAACGATAACTTGACGGTCGAAGCGTCCGGGTCTAAGAAGCGCGGGGTCTAAAACGTCGGGGCGATTCGTCGAAGCCATTAAAATAACGCCTTCGTTCGATTCAAATCCGTCCATTTCAACCAGCAGTTGATTTAAAGTCTGCTCGCGTTCGTCATGTCCGCCGCCTAAGCCTGCGCCTCTGTGACGACCGACCGCGTCAATTTCGTCAATGAAAATAATGCACGGAGCGTTTTTCTTGCCTTGCTCGAACAAATCACGAACGCGCGACGCGCCGACACCGACAAACATTTCAACAAAATCCGAGCCGGAAATCGAGAAAAACGGAACGTTGGCTTCGCCTGCGACGGCTTTTGCCAAAAGCGTTTTGCCCGTTCCCGGAGGTCCGATCATCAACACGCCTTTCGGAATTTTGCCGCCGAGTTTTTGAAATTTCTGCGGATCTTTCAAAAATTCGATGATTTCTTCGAGTTCTTCTTTGGCTTCTTCAACGCCCGCGACATCTTTAAACGTGACGCGCTTTTGTTGATTATTCAAAAGTTTCGCGCGCGATTTGCCGAAGCTGAGAGCTTTATTTCCGCCCGCCTGCATTTGCCGCAACGTGAAAACCAGAAATCCGACCAGCAGCAAAAACGGCAGAGCCTGAATCAGCAGAATCCAAAAATAGCCGGTTGTCTGCTGTTCGATATTTAACTTAATCGAGCCGGGAGCAGTTTTATTAATGTCGTCAACCGTTCCATAAATCAACTGTTTGCTCGCATCGCTGCCATCATATTTGACTGTAAATTTATTGCCGGTTTTATCGGTCAGTTCGATTGTATCGCCTTTCACCGTCGCTTCGTTGATGTCCTTATTTCTGATTCGCGTCAGAGCCTGGTCGTAGCTTAATTCCTGCGGATTTTTACTCTGCGTGCGCTGAATAAAATACACGAACAGAAACGCGCTCGAAATAATCATTAACCACAGAAGGATTTGTTTTGCTTTAGAACTCAATTTATCGCCTCCAAAAAACTTTTCGTTTGGTAAAAGTTCTTAATTATTTATCTAGTTTGAGATGAAATTTTCCCCTGATTCGTTGTTTGTCCAAACTTTCCCGATTGCCGCGTCAGATAAGCTATTTCTGATTCTAGTTGTCGCCCGCGCTTTTTTCAACCTTTGATTTTTCAAAAAAAATTTTCCCGTCTCTTTTTATCACCGAGCCGCCCGCTGGCAATTCGATTTTTCGACCGCTTTTCGGGCTGAAAATCAATTGCTCAATTGATTTAATGTGATGCGAATCAATCTGCCGCAAATCACCGCGCACAGATTTCAGCCATTCCCGCAAAACTTGATATAACATTGATTTTGAAAGACTTTTCAATCCATCGATAAATAATTCTTCTGATAACTGATAACTGATAACTGATAATTGTTCAGCGTCTTTCTGCAGCAGAAACGCCGTCCGCGCGAGAGTTTCGATAATTTTTGGATTAAATTCACGCAGCAACGGAACGAGTTTTTTCCGCACTTTGACGCGCGAAAAAATTTCGTCATCGTTCATTGAATCGTGACGAAAGTCAATTTTTCCTTCGCGCGCAAAATTTTCCGTCGCTTCGCGTTTTGCCCAACCGAGCAGCGGGCGAGCCAACAGCAATGTGGAACGCGGAACGCGGAATGCGGAATTTTCTATGTCCGGCGGCTGTTGAATAATCCTAAAATTCTGCTTCTCGGAAATTTTTTCATTCCGCATTCCGCATTCCGCATTCCGCACCCGGCGCATTGCGCCGAGTCCTTCAATTCCGCTTCCGCGAATCAGGCGAAGCAAAAATGTTTCGGCTTGGTCGTTAATCGTGTGCGCCGTTAAAACGGCAAAAGCGTCGAGTTTTTCAGCAGCTTCAAAAAGAAATCTATAACGCGCCGCGCGCGCATTTTGTTCGAGATTTCCCTTTCGATTTTGTAATTTGAATTCTGGATTTTGGATTCCGCAAATGAATTCAAAATTTAAATCTTTCGCTAATTGTTTGACAAATTCCGCGTCCGCGTCCGAATCCGCGCCGCGCAAACCGTGATTAAAATGCGCGACGACAAAATTTAGTTTCAACTTTTTCGCTTCGCGCAAATCGCTCAGAGCCAAAATCAAAGCAGATGAATCCGCGCCGCCCGAAACCGCCGCCAAAATTGTTTCATTTTCAAACGGCAATCCGAGTTTGCGCCATTCGGTCAGCAGATTTCGCGTGAATTTGTGCATTGCAGAATTATAGCTGCAAAAAGACACAAAAATACAAAAAATAAGATGCGGATTTTCGCGGATTTTCGCGGATTCTCGCAGATTCTTTTTGGTTAATCCGCGAGAACCCGCTTCATCGGCGTTTATCCGCGTCCTATTTTTTGTAAATTTTGCGGCTATTCCTCTCTTTCGATTTCCCGTCGCGCCGCGTCGAGCGCGTCGAAAACTCTTTCAGGCGCAGTTCCGCCAATTTGATTTTTGCTCGCCAGAGTTTTTTCCAAACTCAACGCTTCAAAAACGTCGCGTTCGATGTGTTCGGAAAATTCCCGCATTTCCTTAAGCGATAATTCGTTTAGTTCTTTACCGACCGAAATCGCGTGAAGCACGATTTTTCCCGTGATGTCGTGCGCCGTGCGAAACGGCACATCTTTATGCACGAGATAATCGGCAAGTTCGGTCGCGTTTAAATAACCTCTGGTCGCGGCTTGGCGGGTTTTTTCTTCTTGAACGCGCAGATTTTTTAGCACTATCGCCGCCACGTCCAAACAAATTTTTACCGTGTCAACCGTATCGAAAACCGCTTCCTTGTCTTCCTGCAAATCCTTGTTGTAAGCGAGCGGCAAACCTTTGATAGTCGTCAGCAAAGCCATTTGATGCCCGAAAATTCTGCCTGCTTTTCCGCGAATCAACTCCAGCGCGTCCGGGTTTTTCTTTTGCGGCATCAAACTCGAACCTGTCGAAACCGCGTCGGACAATTCGACAAATTGAAACTCGCTCGACGCATACAAAATTAAATCTTCCGAAAAGCGCGAAAGATGCGCCATCACGAGCGCGCACGCTCCCGTAAATTCAATCGCAAAATCTCTGTCCGAAACCGCATCCAGACTGTTTGCCGTCACGCCTTCAAAGCCGAGTTCTTTGGCGACCGATTCGCGGTCAATCTCAAATGAAGTTCCCGCTAACGCCGCCGAGCCGAGCGGCAAAATATTCGTTCTGCGCCAAACTTCGTCGAGCCGTTCGCGGTCGCGTGAAAACATTTCAAAATAAGCCAAACACCAATGCGCCCACAGAATTGGCTGCGCGCGTTGGAGATGCGTGTAGCCGGGCAGCACGGCTTCTTTTTGATTTTCCGCCGAATCTAATAAAGCCTTTTGCAAATCTCGCGCCGCCGCCGAAATTTTTTCGATTTCTTCGCGCAGCCACAATCGGAAAGCCGTCGCCACCTGGTCGTTGCGGCTTCTGCCGGTGTGCAGTTTTCTGCCCGCGTCGCCGATTAGCTGAACGAGCCGCGATTCGATAAACGAATGCACGTCTTCGGCGGGCGATTCGTCAAAATAATTTTTGTCGTAATCGGCGCGTTTTAAAATTGTCCACAAACCGTTTTTTATTTTTTCGGATTCGAGCCGCGTTAAAACTCCGGCTTGAAAAAGTGCTTCGCAATACGCGACGCTGGCGCGGATGTCGGCAGCAAAAAGCCTGCGGTCAAAGTTAAATGAATTGTTAAAACGCGCGAAAGTTTCGTCCGCTTTGCCCGTAAATCTCCCGCCCCACAAATTTTTCGCTTCAGTCATTGTTTGTCTTCGCAGCCGTTAAAATTTTTTTCTGTCTTCTTTATTTTCCGAAAAGTTCGATGCCGAATAATCCAAGCAGTTGACCGCCGAGCATCACGACGACCGCCAGCGTAATCATCGCAAAAGTTCCCCATCCAAGAAAGTTATAAAGCGTCGAATTTTTCAAATCGCCCATCAATCGGCGTTGGTTCACGAGCAGCAAAATAAAGACTAAAACAATTGGCAGCAGCACGCCGTTGAGAACCTGCACGCCGACCAGCAGAGGAAAAATCGGAACGTTCGGAATGAGCGCGATACCCGCGCCGCCGACAATCAACGCCGTGAAAATGCTGAAGAAAACGCGCCCGCGACGGAAATCCAAACTCACGCCTTTCGGAATGCCGAACGCTTCGCTGACGGCGTAAGAAGTGGCGAGCGGCAGAACCGCGCCCGCCAACAGAGACGCGCCTAAAAGTCCAATTGCAAACAGCACGGTCGCCGAACTGCCGACGACCGGCTCAAGTGCTTTGGCGGCATCCGCCGCGCTTTCGATGTCGTGATTTCCGGCAACATAAAGCGTCGCCGCCGTCGCAATTATCATCGCAATCGACATCGTGTTGGAAAAAATCGAACCGACGTAAGCGTCAACCCGTTCGTCGCCGTAATGCCTGCGCGCCGCGCCGCGTTCAACGACCGAGCTTTGCTGGAAAATTTGAATATACGGCGTGATGGTCGTGCCGAGAATGCCGACCAGCAGAAAAATATAATCCGAATTCCATTTTATCGTCGGAACAAACGCGCCATGCGCGACCGCCCGCCAATCGGGATGCCCCAGAATCGCCGCCGCCGGATACGCGAAAAAGACCAGCGTCATCAACAGAAAAATTTTCTCGACCTTCGCGTAGGAACCGTAGATGACGAGATACCAGAGCAGTATCGCGCCGAGCGGAACGGCGATGTAACGACTCACGCCCAACAGTTCCGCCGCCGCGCCGATGCCGACAAATTCGCTCAAAGTCACGCCGCCGTTGGCAATGATGACGATGCCGACGACAAACAAAGTCCAGCCGATGCCGAATCTTTCGCGGATTAAATCGAGCAGCCCGCGCCCCGTCGCCGCGCCCAATCTCGCGCACATTTCCTGCACGACCGCAAATGAGACGGTCAGCAGAATCATCACCCAAACCATCTGGTAGCCGAATTTCGCTCCGGCGGAACTATAGGTAGCGATGCCGCCCGCGTCATTTCCGGCAGATGTCGCAATCAAACCGGGACCTAAAATCAAAAGCCAACGCCACAAACCTTTCGGCGGGCGGCGCAGCCCGCGTAGGTGAATACTGCGCCCGCGAATTTTCAAACGAAGTCCGGCGGGCAATTGGCGCGATGTAAAAGTCATTCCCGCGTTAACCGTATCCAGTGTTTCGAGAGCTTCGGCTATCGGTTCATTTTTCATGAAAAAATTCTCAATCCTTCTGCATTTGTCGCGGGAGCAATTTGCATAATCGCCGCATCAATGGTGACCGCTCCGATTAATTCGCCATTCGCGCCGGTAACCGGCATCGCCGCCAGTTGGCTGCCGACTACGCGATAAGCCGCTTCTTTTGCTTCGTCAAGCGAACTTAAAGTGGGAATATATTTATCCATAATCTCCGTCAGTTTTTCTTTGTCATCAATAGCAAACAAATGGCGCAGATGAATCATCCCGCGTAAAGCCCGCGTTTCCAGATCGGCAACAATGTAAATCAAGTGAACGAAATCCGTCTTTGCAAATCGTTCGCGCATCCGCTGGCGGGCTTCGGCAATTGTCAGTCCTTCTTCGAGAAACGCCACGTCGTTGGTCATAATTCCGCCGACGGTATTTTCCGGATAGCGAAGCAATTCGATAATTCGTTCGCTTTGTTTTTTGGGAATTTGTTCTAAATATTTTCGCATCGTTTTGGTTTGCAGCAATCCGGTCAAATCAGCCGCCGCGTCCGGTGCCATCAGCGCGAGCAGACGCGTGGCTTGTTCTTCGTCGAGTTCTTCAAAAACCTGCAATTGTCGCTCAATCGGCATAATTTCCAAAGTCTTCGCAGCTTTCGGATCAGGCAGCAAGGTCAGCAATTCGGCGACGTGCAGATACGGAAGAAAACTCGCCAGTTGAGCAATCTCGCCCGGCGGCAGGCGTGTGATTCGCAAATGATAACCCGCTCCGCAACGCGCCGCGTCCGGCTCGCCGCGCAGGAATTCAACATATTTCCAATCATAAAGCCCGCTTTTACTGACGCGGTTGTAAAGCCCGCGACTGACGCGCCGCAAAATCGCGTTAAAGCTCGTGTCGGCGGCTTGCAATTGCAAGCGTCCGTCGATTTCTTCAAGCTGTAAATCGTTGACTCGAATCGAACGCCGGTTCTGCAAATCTAAAATCAAAGCGTCTAAAATTTCGTGCTGAAGCAAAACATAATCATTCCTGCCTTCTAGGGAAACCTCTTTTCCCGCGCCGATGTCGGAAACTTTTATCTCGCGTTTTTTCCAATCAATTTTCTGAACTTCATCCCACGCGAGCCTCATAAAAATTTTTCCGGTTTGGTAAAAAAGATTCGTGACGGGCGGATAATTGCCGTCGAGCAGGGCGACGGAAAGGTCTGCCAATTTTACGCGATTGTGTTTTTCATCAGTTATTTTAAAGCGTCGGAATTCTGAAAACATCACCATAAAATTAAACTTCTTTCCTTTCCGGCTTGAATTTTTCCGGCAAGATTTAATTTATGTTATTAGCGCAAACTAATCAAAAGATTTTTTCCGACCTGAACCTGAAATTACTTTTTTCAGTCATCTGTTTCAAAAGGTTGATTAACAACCCGCAGATTTTTGTGTATAATTCTCTCCGAACACGGCTGACGGTAAAATCCGGCAACTTTTACGTGCAATCCGGCATCCACCGTTTGACTGGTTTCTTGCCTGAAAGCGGTTCTCTTTTAAAAAATCCGAATCAATCGTTTTATGACTTCAAGAAGTTTTGCGGAGGAAGTATGTTGAAATCCAAAATTTTTCAAATCGCCATAATTTTTTGCATCGTTCTCGGAACGAGTCTGGCGATTTTCGCCGACACGATTCGGCTCAAAGACGGCAGCGTTATCAAAGGTCGCATTATCAGTTTTCACGACGGGCAATTTACCGTTCAAATCGGCGACGGCAGCCGTTCGCGCCAGATGACTTTTTTCTCCGACGAGATTGACGCGATTGAATTTGATTCGGCTAACGCTTTAGCAAAAAATAGTTCGACTTCTGCCGTTCTTCCCGCCCGTCCAAATGCTTCGCCGTCGCCTGTTCCAATCTCCAATCCAATTCAAAATAATAGTAAGACCGGCAGTGGTGATGTAATCGTAGTCGGCAAAAAAGATTCCGATGTTCCGCAAACCGCGACTCCGGCTTCAACGCCGACTCCGACCGTTATTTCGCCGCCGGTAAATCAAACGACAGCCATTTCAAATCCGCCGCCGTCTTCGCGCCCGAAACCGATTCAGTTAAATTTGAAAGTTTTAGCCGACAACACTTCAAACGGCTGGACAAACGCCGGATGGGTCGTTCGCAAAGGGCAAAAGATAAAAATCACGGGAGCGGGAAGAATTTCGCTCGGCAACGGCAACTATTCAACGCCGTCTGGAATCGCTTCGCTCGCCGACAAGGACAAATTGATGCAGAAAGAACCGACCGGCGAACTGATTGCCGTCATCGGCGACGATAACAACGATTTTATTCCCATCGGCGCGTCAAAAGAATTTATTGCCACGCGCGACGGCGCGCTGTTTCTAGGCATCAACGAAGGAAATCTGAACGACAATTCCGGCGCGTTTGAAATCACCGTCGAAATTGACCCGACCGCCAACTAATTAAAATTCGAGTTCCAGCTTGGTGTTGTCGGAAGATAGCTAGACTTTTATCGAACTAGAAAAGCGTATTTTGCTCATCTAGTTTTTAATTTTGGGTTGAAAGCATTATTGAATGCAGCGTAGAACCAGCAAAAAGAAAAGAGATGCCTTTTACACATCTCTAAACTCTTTGTTTTATTAAAAATAAATTGTAGTAGTCACGATTTAATCTGACATTCTCGGCTGATTGGATATTTATTCCAATCAGCCAACCAATAGGAGAATGTTAGAAATGAATACACAACAAAAGATAATCAAAAATAAATTAGGGTTGCTGAATTTAGCGGAAATTTTGGGCAATGTTTCAAAGGCTTGTTCAGTGATGGGATATTCGCGTGACAGCTTTTACCGTTACAAAGAGTTATACGATACGGGCGGCGAGTTAGCTTTGCAGGAAATCAGTCGCGCGACGGGCGATTCTCAAGAATCGAATTGCGCCCGAAATTGAAAAAGCAGTCGCGGCAATGGCAATCGAGTATCCGGCTTATGGTCAGGTTCGAGTTGCTAATGAACTCAAGAAGCGCGGAACTTTCATTTCACCGGGCGGAGTCAGATGCGTCTGGCTGCGGCACGACCTTGAAAGTTTCAAGAAAAGATTGAAAGCATTGGAAGCCAAAGTCGCGCAGGAGGGTTTGATTCTAACCGAGTCGCAGTGAGACGGTCAAGTTTTTCAGCACACAAAACTCTCGCTCCTTTGTTTAATTTTCAACTCCTTTTCAAACTCCAGCGGACTTTTGTAACCTAAGCCCGAATGCAGTCTAATCCGATTGTAATAACCCT
>JBPCRW010000129.1:0-10917 GCA_050996405.1 Pyrinomonadaceae bacterium
GCACACGATAACGTGAGCGTCACGGGATTTGATTTAGACGTTTCAGCTAACGGTTTGAATCCGACCGCGCCAGTCGGAACGCTCGGCTGGACAAGTCTTTTAGCTAACCAGAATCAGACCAATTTCACCGAATCCGCTCTCTCCGCTTCAACCCAAAGGTTTTACAGACTGCGCGCGAGAGATGCCGCCGGAAATTGGTCTGTCTATTCAACCGGCTCGCCTTCGACGACTCCGCCCGCCGCCGACACAACGCCGCCAGCCGATATGACTTTGACCGCAGCGACGGTCGTCAACGCGGGGCAAATTAACGTCGCTTTCAATCCGCCGACCGACAATATCGGCGCGACGGCGACAAATTTCCAGAGAGCGACGGATGCCGGATTCACGCAGAATTTAGTTTCGTATAACGCGCAAGGCGCAACTTCACCGCTCGGAAACGGAAGCGGATTAAATCCGGCTTCGACAACAACATATTATTATCGCGCGAAAGCCGTTGACGCGGCGGGAAACGTTTCGGCGAACTGGTCAAACACGGTTTCCGCGACAATTACCGTCGGCGGACAGGCAGATACGACCGCGCCGGTTATCGATTCATTTACCAGCCCGTCACAGGCGCAGAATTCAATCTCGCTGGCTTGGACGGCGCACGATAATATCAGCGTCACGGGCTACGATTTGGATTGGTCAACCAACGGCACTTCGGGCTGGATTTCACTGTTGTCGAATTCATCTCAAACAAGTTATTCGCACAACGGATTGAATCCTTCGACGGTTTATTACTATCGTCTGCGGGCGACGGATGCGGCGGGAAATGTTTCGGGTTATACGACGGGCGCGCCGCAAACCTCTGCCGCGCCGCCGTCCGCTCCCGTCATCAACAGTCAATCGCCGCTGCCGTCGGCGCAGACCGGACAGCCGTATTCCATTCAACTGCAAAAGAGCGGCGGGACGGGTTCGGGCAGTTGGAGCGTGACCGTCGGCAATCTGCCCGCCGGAGCATTGTCGGCAAACGGATTGATTACAATTTCCAATGTCGGCTCAAGCAACTATACTTTTACGGCTCGTTTTACCGATAACAACGGAACATTCGTCGAAAAGAGTTTTACGATTCCGGTCTATAGTTTAGCGGTCTGGGAGTTCTGCTCGAAATATCCACTTCAGATTGAGTGGAAAAAAGACGCGCGGATTTCCAAGCCGCGTCAGGGAGCAAGGCAGACGCGCGTCGATTCGCCCGCCAAGCGCAAATTAACGCTCACCGTCGGCTATCACGGACGCGACGTTCAGCGAGAAATCCTTGCGTTCTGGCAGGAACATTATCCCGATAAGAATTTTCTGATATTCGACGATTGCGCGGGCGGATATTTTGAAGCGTATATTTCCACGCCATTTACCGAGTCGAGAAATTTAACGTGGGGCGGAGTGGAACTGGTTATCGAAGAAATTTAAAAGATTTTGAGTTAAATGGGACGCACTTACGACATCGAGAAACAGAGCGCGGCGCGATTGCCGCTCTCCTACGGCAATCTGCCGGTGCGCGGCACTCTGGTCGTTCACGAACAACTGGCGGTCGGCTCGGATTTGCAGGTTACTCTGCAAATGGCTCTCGGCGCGGGCGAATGGGACGGCATTGATTCTCTGGGTTATAACGGGGCGATGATTGCGCCGCAGTATTATAGTTTTCACGCCGGAGCAAGCGGTGAAATCGCCGCCGATTCGTATTTTCCGAACGACCCGAATCATCCCGATTCCGTTTTTATCAATGTCAGATTGCCCGT
Organism: Pyrinomonadaceae bacterium; assembly: GCA_050996405.1. Lineage (GTDB taxonomy): Bacteria > Acidobacteriota > Blastocatellia > Pyrinomonadales > Pyrinomonadaceae > JBPCRW01. The sequence goes on from JBPCRW010000129.1 coordinate 1,776, forward strand.
CGGAATGGCGACCGATAACCAGCCCGACAAATTAGTCGGCAATTACCGCTGCCTGAAAATCAACGATTACGACGCGAGCGGAAATGTGACGGGCTACGGATTCTCGCGCAATCCGGCGCGGATCGCCGCCGATGTTATCAAACGAACGCGCCCGCGCCTTTTGAATCGCATCGAATGGGCGGCGTGGATTGAGTGGCGCGATTGGTGCGCCCAGACGATTCCCGTCGTCACCGACGGCACAACTTATCAGATCGCGCGTTTTGAGATAAACGTTTTTTTTGAGCCGCCGTTTGACCTCGAAGAAATTTTGGACGGCATTTGCCAGATTACCTGCGCGGATATGCAGTGGCGTTCGGGCAAATTGCGGTTTATGTGCGCGATTGAACGCCCTGCCGAAACATTCGCCTTCGATTTGTCGCAGGTCACGCCCGACGATTATAAATTCGTTCCGACCGACAGAAAAAACCGTCCGAATATGATTGTCGTCCACTGGCGAAACTTCGACGACCAATACTATCAACAGGAAGACGATTTTATTGTTAAGCGCGCCGATTTGATTGCCGCCGACGGTCAGGAAACGCCGCTTGAAATCAACGCCCAAATCGCCCGCCGCAACCAGGTCGAGCGAATGGCGAATTTCTGGGCGAAAACGCGCTGCGACGCGACCGAATTTTCGGCACTCGTCGGTTTGTGGAAATCCTACGCGATGCTGCCGGGCGATGTTGTTCGTCTGACTCACGATATTCCGAATTATGCCGACCGTCGTTTCAAAATTATCGAAAAGGAAGAAAACGAATCCGACGGTCTCGGCTATCAATATAAATTACAGGATATTCCGCAAAACGCTTATTCGGACACAGACCAAACGCCGCTAGTTCTGCATCCGCCGGTTGCCGGACTAAACCCGTTCGCCGCGCCGCCGGTTCCGACTCTGACTTTAGCTCAAGATTCGGGTTTGGTTTCGGACGGCTCGACTACCGGCGCGATTATCGGAACGGTTCTTTTCGGCGCGTTCGGCTTCCGGCAGTCGGCGAAAGTTTATTGGATGAAGCCCGCGGGCGGCTATCAATTGTTGACCGATTTAACGCCGGACGCGAATAATCAAGCTGTTTTCCGCGCTCTGAATCCGCCTGCCGGAATCAATTATTTTAAAGTCGTTCCGGTTTCGGAACTAAATGTTTCCAACTCAAACCTTTCGATTTTAAACGAAAAATCCATCACGGTTGACCCGAATACATTTTACGTGGACGGCTTTCCCGTGTCAGTCGGACTGTTTAGAGCCTTGAAAGCTCTTAACCCTGACGGCAAATATATCGGGCGCGATACGGCGGTCGTCACAACCGCCGGAATTATTCCCGCTCTGGATTCGGCGGAAATCGTGCTGGATAACGTCTGGTGCGTAGTTTCTGTGAGACTGCACGAAATCATCGGCGGAATTTACAACCAGATAGATTCGGCGAGTGCCGTGCAAGTTGACGTTTTTAATCAGTTCGGCGAGTTCGTTAAATCGTTTCCGCCCGCCGCCGTCTCATTTAATACAGCAGCAGCCGTCACCAGCTTTCCGAGAAAATACGCCGACCCGAAAGAAGCGCAGGCTTATTTCAGAATTAAGGTTTATAACAATTTCGGCTGGTCAAACGTCGTCTATCTGCAAGGCGCGAGCGTCACAGTCACGCCGCCTCCGTTAAAATTTCGCAACGTCTGCCCGCTCGAATTGACAGCCTCGCCCGTTTCGTCAAACGTCGCGCAAATCACGTTTCAGTCCAACTCCTACTGCAATCTCTACCGCCGCGCGCCGGGCGAGACGAATTGGACGCAGCACGTCGCGGCTATTTATCCGTCGCCGCCGGTCAGTATTATCGGATTGAGCGAATCCACCGATTACGAATTTCAATTGCGAAATTATTACGACGAAAGCAGTCGTTCAAACATTGCGCGCGCGCGCACCAAGCAGCAAAGCGAACCTGTTCCCGCCCGCCCCTCGCCGACCTCGCTGGCAGGTTCGCCCGATGCGGGCAGCCCGACGACGCAGATTAACCTTTCGTGGGCGCGAAACGCCGCAAATAACACTGCCGTTGAGATTTGGAAGAATGGCAGCCCGTGGGATACGATGGCGGCTGACCAGACATGGTATTATTTCGGCGGATTGGCGGCTGGCACGAGCTACAGTTTTAAAGTTCGGAATAAATGGGCGGAAGGCGATTACTCGAATTTTTCTAATGAAATTACCGTTTCAACACAGCCTCTGTCTGCCGCCGCGCAGCCGCCGGAAATCAATTCGGCGAGCTACGATACAGCCAGCCAGCAGGCAAACGCGAATTTTGTTTCGCACGGCGGAACGGGCAGCTATCAAACCGAATATAATCTGGACGGCGGAGGCTGGAGCGTGATTGACTCGAATCTGTCACCGGGCGCAAGCTCGTTCGCAGCCGCCATCGCGCAGAGTTTTACCGCAGACCAAAACTTACTGCTGCGTTTAAAACGAAATGACGTATCCGGCTACAGCAGCGAGTTCGGTCTCACTATCCCGATTGTGCAGGGGTCAAGCGGCGGCGGCGGTGGCGGAGGCGGCGGCGGCGGTGGCGGAGGCGGCGGCGGGTGTTTCGCGCCCGACACGCCGTTTGATTTGTCTCTCGCGGAATCAATCGAGTTTGGTGAATTATACCGCAGGCGAGATGAATTTATCGGAACTGAAATTTTATCGTTTGACGCGGACAACAATTATACAAAACGCAAAATTTTGAGCGTTTATAGGGTCAAATCAAACAAATTCGTGATTGCGAAATTCGGCAATGGATTGACGAGAAAAGTGACTCCAATGCACAGATTTTGGACGGAAAACAGGGAATTCGTGTCAATTTGCCATTTGAAATCGGGCGACAGAGTATATGATAAAAACTGGGATTTAGTGGAAGTTAAATCGGTGACACTAAAAACGGTCAAACACGCGCAGTATTTTTATAACGCGACAATTGAAACCGACCACGCCTATTTCGTCGCTCTGGCGGTCTCAAACGCGAAACCGCCAGACGAGATTTAATTTTTTGAGTGAGTCAAAATAGAATTCCGGCAATTATCGTGTTTGAAGTAACTCAATTATCGTGTTTGCGCGCAGAGGAAGTATGAGCAACATCAAAACAATTATTTTTTCATTTATTATCTCCTTGCAATTTATTGCAGTTCAGCAGACAGTAGCTTGTTCGACTGACAAGGAGAGTTTGGAAAAGGCACAACAAACATGGGAACAAGCGATAGCCTCACTAGGCGGAAGGGAAAGAATCTTAAACATAAAGAATATTCTGGACTATAACAAAAATAAAACTTCAGTTTCGCTTGAAGTCCTTCCCGATAAATTTTGGTGGTGGAGCGAAAATGGACAGCCAATCGGAACAGATGTTAAAACTTATGACTTTTCCAAGAACCTCGGTTACCGAATCCAAAAAGGTGATCCCGATAATTTCTCGTATCCGCTAACGGGTACTTCTAGAGAACGAATCTTGTCAGGACTTTTGTATACTTTGCTCGAGACAAAATGGATCAAGCCCAAACTGATCGGATCGGATATTATAAAGATTGATGGTCAGGAATATGATGTCGTTTGCACAGAAGTAACTTTTCCAGACAATCAAACAACCGACAAGCAAATAACTGAAAAACACGATTATATCTTTGACCAAACTACACATTTGGTGTTTCGGAATATCCGGTATTTCGATAAGTCTATTGGAGGTGGGGATTATACTATCGAATATTCAAATTATATCGATGTCAAAGGTATTAAATTTGCCAGAGAAATCAGGGATAAATTTAGTCATGACAAGCATTGGAGCAGTAAATCCGTCTACATAACTGATATAAATGTGGATTACAAAGAAGATTTATTCGACAAACCGCCATCAATCAAAGACGGTCCTGATGGTTGGAAGAAAAAAACATAATTGGATTGAAGCAGTCAAATAAAACAGGACAGAAAAGTTCTTAATTGACAGCCTTTTACGGGTTGTCATTTTTATGCCTTTTGCTTCGGCTGATTGCTTTCTAAAATCATATCGAGAAACTGAAGGACGAACTTTTGCTTTTCTCGCGGGAGGCAGATTGCGAGCGGCGAAGGGCGGCGGCGCAACCGGAGTTTCTGGAGTGACGGCAAACTGGACGCAGAATTATTCTTACGACAGATACGGCAATCGAACAAATGTTACACCAGCAGGCGTGACGGCAAACAGCGCGGCAGTTCCAAGTGACGGCTTGCCAAGTTTGAGTTATGACCAGCCGAGTAACAGAATCAACACGGCGGGTTATCTGTATGACCTTGCAGGCAATCTCACCAAAGGACAGGATTCGGCGGAATATTTCTGATAAGGATTCGGTGGATTATTGATTTGTCGCATAGATGAAACAATAGCCTAGATGAGACGCTATTTCAAGGTTTATTCACTTAAACTACGAATCAGATGATTTTCCTTTCGGCACTCGACAATCATCTTCTCGAAATCCCAATGTCTAAACATAGAATAAAGTCCGGTATTTCTAATTTCAGATTTTGGATTGGTTGGTAAGTTTTAATCAAATACTCCAAGACTTTTTCATTTGGCTTCGTTACATCGGAACGGATTTAAGCTAAACTACTTGTTTTGAACAAAAGCGGATTTTTATAATGACTATACAAACAGAAGAACCTATCGAAGAATCGTTCGCGCAATTTGGTTTGAGCGACGAATTAACAAAAGCCGTCGGCGAATTAGGCTACGAAATCCCGTCCCCGATTCAGCAGAAAACTATTCCGTTATTATTGGAAGGCAGAGATATTATCGGGCAGGTGCAGACGGGAACGGGCAAAACGGCGGCTTTCGCGCTGCCGGTTTTGCAGAATATTGACACGACGACTTCGCGCGTTCAAGCGTTAGTTTTAACGCCGACCAGAGAGTTGGCGATTCAGGTTGCCGAAGCGTTTCACAGTTATGCCAAATATCTTTTGCGAATCCGCGTTTTGCCCGTCTATGGCGGGCAGTCAATCAGCCAGCAAATTCGCCACCTGCGAAGCGGCGTGCAGATTATTGTCGGAACGCCCGGTCGCGTGATGGATCATATTCGGCGCGAAACGATTGATATTTCCGCGCTCAAAATGGTTGTGCTGGACGAAGCCGACGAAATGCTGAATATGGGTTTTCAGGAAGATGTCGAATGGATTTTGTCGCAAACGCCGAAAACCAGACAAACCGCGCTTTTTTCCGCGACGATGCCGCAGGGCGTGCGCCGGATTGCCGAACATCATCTGCGTCATCCCGTCAACGTCGAAATCGAGCGCAAAACATTGACCGTTCCGACCATTAAACAGTTTTATCTGAACCTTTCCGAAAAGCAGAAAACCGACGCGATGACCAGGATTTTGGAAACCGCATCCGTGCCGGGCGAAGCGGCTTTGATTTTTCCCCGCACAAACATCGGCGCGGCGAATCTTGCCGACAAATTGCAGGCGCGCGGCTACGTCACCGAAGCGATGCACGGCGATATGAACCAGGCGCAGCGCGAAGCCGTGATTAAAAAACTGCGCGGCGGGCAAATCGAAATCGTCGTCGCCACCGATGTCGCCGCCCGCGGTCTCGATGTCGAGCGCATCACGTCGGTTATCAATTATGATATGCCGAACGATACGGAATCCTACGTTCACCGCATCGGGCGCACGGGACGCGCCGGACGCGAAGGCAAAGCGATTTTGTTCGTCACGCCGCGCCAGCAGCGAATGATGCGCGACATCGAAAAATACACAAAGCAGAAGATCGAGCCGCTGAAAGTGCCGACGCAGGCTGATATGGCGGCGCGGCGCATCGCCTTTCTCAAGGAAGAATTAACCGCCGCGCTGACCGGACAGGATTTGGAATTATATCTTTCGCTGGTCGAAGATTTGGCGGAAGAAACAAGTTGCGACATTGCCGAAATCGCCGCCGCCGCAATATTTCTGGCGGTTGGCGACAAACCTCTCGAAGTTAATCTTGAACCCGAACCGCAGCAGTTTTCATCCGCCGAAGAAGGAATGACGCGCCTCTTCATAGACGTTGGTCGCCAGCATCAGGTCAGCCCGGCGCACGTCGTCGCCGCCATCGCCAACGAAGCCGACGTTCCGGGCAAAGCCATCGGCGCGATTGATGTCAACGACCGCTTTACGCTGGTTGATATTCCGGCGCAGTTCGTCGAGCAGATTCTCAAACGAATGAGCCGCAGCCGCATCGGAAAACAAAACGCCAGCATCCGCCTCGCTTCGTCCGCCGAAATCGAAACGAAAAAAGATTCCGCGCCGCGCCGCGAACGCGATTTTAAACCGAAGGAAAAATTCAAAGACGCGAAATTTGAAGGAAAGGGACAAAAAAAAACATTTTCGACTTTTGCAAAGCGCAAGAAAAAATAGGCGAGAGTGAAATTTGCGAAATCAGGAAGTTAGCCACAAACAAACTCGAAAAGACACTAAATAAAATCAAAAATGATTTTTGTGTTCTTTCCTGTTTGTTCGCGGCTAAAAAATCTTATTTCCCGCCGGCAATCAATTTGGCAATCGTCTGCAACTGCATATTCGATGTGCCTTCGTAAATCGCGCCGATTTTCGAGTCGCGCCAGAATTTTTCGACCGGATAATCTTTCACATAACCGTAACCGCCGAAAAGTTCGATGGCTTTTGACGAAACTTTTTCCGCCACGCCGGAGGAATAAATTTTCGCCATTGCCGCTTCTTTCAAAAAAGGTTTGCCCGCGTCTTTAAGGCGCGCCGCGTTATAAACCAATAAACGCGCGGCTTCTACGTCAATCGCCATTTCCGCAAGCTGGAATTGGACGGCTTGAAAATCGTTGATTTTTTTGCCGAATTGCTCGCGCTCGTTCGTGTATTTCAAAGCGGCTTCAAACGCGCCCTGCGCGATTCCAATCATCTGCGCGCCGATGCCGATGCGCCCTTCGTTCAAAGTTTCGATGGAAACTTTGTAGCCTTTGCCGGCTTCGCCCAAAACATTTTCTTTCGGAACTTTGCAGTTATCCAAAATTAATTCCGTCGTTGAACTGGCGCGAATTCCGAGTTTGTCTTCTTTTTTGCCGACCGAAAAGCCTTCAAAGTTTTTCTCGACGATAAACGCCGTAATGCCTTTGTAACCCGCGCTTGCGTCAATTGTTGCAAAAACGATAAAAATTTCGGCTTCATTTCCGTTTGTAATCCAGAGTTTTTGTCCGTTGATTTTGTAAAAATCGCCTTTCTCGACCGCTTTTGTTTTGAGCGCGAAAGCGTCCGAACCGCTTCCGGCTTCGCTCAAAGCGTAAGCTCCGACTTTCGATTCGGACATTTGCGGCAGATATTTCAGTTTTTGCGCGTCGTTTCCCCATCGAATAATCGCGTTTGTCACCAGCGTGTTCTGCACGTCAACGAACACCGAAACGCTCGCGTCAACTCTGGCGAAGTCTTCAATCGCTAAAATTGCATTGAAAAACGTAGAACCGGCGCCGCCGTATTCTTCCGGCGTTTCAATCGCCATCAAACCAAGTTCAAAACATTGCTTAATTAAATCTTGGTCAAGGTGCGCTTCCTTCTCCATTTCTTCGACGCGCGGACGAACTTCGCCTTCGGCAAATTCGCGGATAGCGGCGCGAAACTGTTCTTCTTCTTCGCTTAAAATCGTCAAAGCCGGATGTAAATTTTCTTTTTCTAAAGCTGCTGCGTTCATAATAAATTTCCTTTATTTCTATAAAAATTCTTACTAAGTTAGGAGTTACGCAGTTAAAAGACAAAATATAGAATTTGCAGGGATAACAGGATGAAAAGGATAAATTTGAACCAACAAAAAATTTACTTTTAATCCCTGTAAATCCTGTTATCCCTGTAAATTTCTTTTTCCAACTGCGTAACTCCTAATAAGTTTAATTGTAAATTTACCCGAACTTCTTTGCAAATACACTTTCAATGAGGTTTGAATAAAGATTTTTGAATAGTCAATAAACAATCTCTAACAAACTTCGCTCCGGCAAGCCGTTGTATTTGCCGATTTACCTTCAAAAAGGTAGCATCTTTATTTGATTATTATTTATCAAGGCTAAAGCAAGTGAATTCTGAAACCCGAGTTAAAACTTCCGCTTCACAAACTCCGAACTTAAACCAAAAACATCTCAAACGGGTAAAGATTTTTGGCGTGCTGCTGACAATCATCGGCATCAGCTTGTTTTCTTATTTTGTCTATTCAGTCGGAGTCAACGAGATAATCGGCGGCATTAAAAAAATCGGTTTCGGCGGTTTCGCTTTGATCATATTTATCTATTTTTTGCGGATTTCCTGTCGCGCTTCCGCGTGGCGGTTATCGGTTTATGAACCTTACAAACTTAGATTTTCCGACGCGCTTTCCGCCGTGATGATCGGCGAAGCGGTAAGCAGCATTATTCCGCTCGGCGTAATTGTCAGCGGGACTTCAAAAGCCGTCGCCGTCAGAAATCGTCTGCCGCTCGTTGTCGGGTTTTCTTCAATCGCCACTGAAAATCTTTTTTATTCGCTGATAACGGGAATTTTTATCAGCTTCGGCGCAATCACTTTTTTGCGAAATTCTCAACTTCCCGAAGGTTGGGTTTTGATAATTGACACACTTATATTTTTGGTCTTTTTACTGATTTCATTCGGATTTTTTATCGTTTATCGCCAGCTTCATCTTATCAGCAATTTTTGCAATTGGCTTTATAATCGCCGAATCGGACGCAGTATTCTGGAAAACGGACGCGCTCAGGCGCGTCTTTTTGAAGACTTGATCTTTGGGTTTTACCGAAAATATCCGCGCCGTTTTTTGCCCATTTGTCTGTTTGAAATTATCTTTCACGCGCTCGGCGTAACGGAAATTTTATTTATTTTGAGTCGCATCAGCGAATCTTTTCCGAGCCTTTATGCTGCATTTCTGCTTGAATCAATGAGCCGCGTGATCACGGTTGTTTTTAAACTCGTGCCTTTTCTAATCGGCATTGACGAAGCCGGAGCAAAATTTATCACCGAAACTCTCGCGCTCGGCGCGGGCATCGGCATCACTCTGGCGATTATTCGCAAAGGCAGAATTTTATTTTGGACGGCAGTCGGCTTACTTCTGATTGTGCGGCGCGGACTTTCATTAAAAGAAATAAGAAACTTTAACCC
>JBPCRW010000217.1:0-24637 GCA_050996405.1 Pyrinomonadaceae bacterium
CTTTTGAATGAGTTTTCAGCCCGCGAACGCCGTAGATAACGTGAACGCCTTCGTTTTCCAGCCGCCGCGCCCACTCGATATTATTTTCTTCGTCAAACCGCGCTTTTAATTCAACCAGCGCGGCAACTTGTTTGCCTTCTTCGCTGGCGTGAACCAAAGATTTCACAATCGGCGAATCTTTGCCCGTCCGGTAGAGACAAATTTTTATCGCCCGCACATCTTCGTCTTCCGCCGCCGCGTCAATAAAATCGGTCACCGTGTGATACGCCGTGTATGGATGAGAAAGCAGCACGTCGCGCCGCTTCAGCACGTCAAAGATTTTTTTTTGACGGCGCAAAACCGTTGGGACGTTATAGACAATCGGTTTATCCTTGAGTTCGGAAAGCTCTAAATCGTAAAGCGTCATCAAATCGGGAATGTTCAAAAAGCCTTCAACTTTATAAACATCGTCCGCCGTCAAACCGATTGCTTCGGTGAGATATTCAACCATTCCGGCGGGCATCGAAGCGGAAACTTCGAGACGCGCGGCAAAGCCGAAACGCCGCCGGTGAAGCTCGTGTTCCATCGCCCGCAAAAGGTCGCCCGCTTCGTCTTCGCGCAGTTCGAGGTCGGCATCGCGCGTGACGCGAAACAAAAAGGCGCGTTCCGTTTTCATATTCGGAAACAGATGCCGCACGTTCGCCTTGATAATTTCACCGAGCAAAGTAAAGCGCAAACCGCCGCCGTCAACCGGAATCAGGCGCGGAATATTCGGCGGCAGTTTGATGCGCGCGAAACGATTTTGTTTGAAAAGCTGTTTTAAGCTGTCGTGCTTTGCGTGTTTGGTCGGCTCGACAAAAAGCCCTAGATTTAAACTAAGATTTGAAATATACGGAAACGGATGGCTCGAATCAACCGCCTGCGGTGTCAGCACGGGAAAAATGTTTTTCAGAAAATAATTATTAGTGCGTTTTTTCTCGTCTTTGGTCAGCGATTTATACGCGCAAATCTCGATTCCCGAATTTGCAAGTTGCGGCAAAACTTCCCGATTCAGACAATTCATTTGCTGTTCGAGCAGCGGCAAAAGTCGCTGGCGGATTTCCTTCAATTGTTCAGCCGCCGTCATTCCGTCCGGCGAAACTTCGTTTATTCCGTCTTCGATTTGTTCCTTCAAACCGGCAACGCGAATCATAAAAAATTCGTCCAGATTGGTCGAAAAAATCGCCAGAAATTTCAACCGTTCGAGCAGCGGATTTGATTCGTCCAACGCTTCTTCCAGCACGCGGCGATTAAATTCGAGCCAGCTTAATTCGCGGTTAAAAAGAAGTTTCTGCTCGGTTTCCGCAGCCGAACCATTTACGCTTTTTTTTCTTTTTTTGGCAGTCGTCACAATTTTTTAATTCCTGTTATTCCGGCAGACTGTGAAAATTTTATGTAATTGAAAACGGAAAGACAACAAACGGCGTGTTAACTTTTCGCCGCGCATTCGCTCGATAGCCAATAATATCGACAAAATGTTAAAATTATGACTTAAATTTTCGGCGTTTCAGAATAAAATCAAGTGGAAGAAATTTTCGGCAGAAGCGGTCTCATCAGCAAATATCACAAGGAATTTGAATATCGCCCCGGTCAGATAAAAATGGCTGAGGCAGTTCTTCGGGCGTTTGAGGAAAACAAACATTTAATCGTCGAAGCCGGAACGGGAACGGGCAAAACGCTCGCTTATCTCGTGCCGGCAATCGCCTTTGCTTTGTCGAAAGGCAAGCGCGTGATTATCTCGACGGGGACGAAAAATTTGCAGGAGCAATTGATGGAAAAAGACATCCCGTTTCTGCAAAAAATTATGCCGAAAAAATTTACCGCCGCCGCGATGAAAGGGCGTTCAAATTACGCCTGTTTGTATCGCGTCAAAAAGGCGGAAACGCAGCCGATTTTAGAAAGCCTTGACGAATTTGATTCGTTCCAAAAAATTTCGCGCTGGTCGCGTGAATCGGAAACGGGCGACAAAGCCGAACTTGTAGATTTACCGGAAAATATTTCTTACTGGAAGGACATCAACGCGAAGGGCGAAATTTGCATCGGGCAGAAATGCGTGGATTTTGAAAATTGTTTTATCACGCGGATGCGGACACGCGCCGAAAACGCCGATATTGTCATCGTCAATCATCATCTTTTTTTTGCCGATTTGAATATTCGCGGCAACGAATACGGCAGAGTTTTGCCGGATTACGCCGCCGTTATTTTCGACGAAGCGCATTTAATCGAAGACATCGCCGCCGATTATTTCGGTTTTCAGGTTTCGAGTTTTCAGATGGACGAATTAGTGCGCGATGTCGAAAGACTGCCGATTACAGATGTCGTTTTGAATCGAGATTTAGCGAAACTTTCGACAAAAATTATGGCTCTCGCCGATGCGTTTTGGGCGCGTTTTATTCAAGGACGCGGCGCGGACGGGCGTTTTCCGCTAATGCCTAATTCGTTCGCAAGCAAAGTAAAATCGGGCGAAATCGAAGCCACGCCGTTGGGTGAAGCGTATTTTGCTCTGGATAACGCGCTGGAAAGATTGGAAGCGACTTTGGATAATTTGAAGGACGACAAAAGCGAAATTGAATCGGTCATTCGCCGCACGCGCCAAACTCGTTTCGACCTCGATTTTGTCTGCTCGCAGGCGGAAAAAAATTACGTGTATTGGATGGAGCGTCGCGGGCGCGGAATGTTTTTGCGCGCTTCGCCGATTGATGTTTCCGAATTATTGCAGGAAAAACTTTTCGAGAAAGTTGAAACCGTCGTGATGACTTCCGCGACCCTTTCGAGCAACGGAAAATTCGATTTCATCAAAGACCGTTTGGGTTTGGACGACGAAAAAACCGACTCCTTGCTCGCGCCGTCTTCGTTTGATTACGCGAAACAGGCGATTGTTTATTTGCCGAAAGCGATGCCCGATCCGCGCTCGCCCGATTACGCAAATGCGGCGGCAAGCGAAATCGTCAAAATAATAAACATCACGCGTGGACACGCTTTTGTGCTTTGCACGAGCAACCAATCAATGAACGCGCTTTACGAACTCGTCAGTTTGCGCGTAGATTTTCCGTGTTTCGTGCAGGGTTCGATGTCAAAAGCCGGACTGCTTGACAGATTCCGCACGACGAAAAACGCCGTCCTGTTTGCGACATCTTCATTCTGGCAGGGCGTTGACGTGCGCGGCGAACAATTGTCGTGCGTCATCATTGACAAACTTCCCTTCGCCGTTCCGACCGACCCGATTGTTTCGGCGCGAACGAAATTTATTGACGAGCAAGGCGGAATGTCTTTTTTTGAATACTCTGTGCCGAACGCGGTAATTGCTTTGAAACAAGGTATCGGCAGATTGATTCGCAGCGCGACCGACAAAGGCGTAATCGCCATTTTAGACCCGCGCCTCAGAACAAAAGGCTACGGCAAAGATTTTTTGAACAGTTTGCCGCGAATGCGAATCACGAGTGAATTGAAAGATGTTATGAATATATTTAATAGTTGAGGTTTGCGAGAAATGATTAAACGCTTTTTTAAATATTTGATAATAACGTTCTTTATCGTTTTGGTTCTTTACCTGGTCGTGCCTTTACCGCAAACGATTCTTGAGCTATCCAAAAAGGATTTTCCGCGCGAAGAACCAATCACGCTAATTCCAAATGAGCAAAACAAAAATGAAAAATGTAAGGCTAAAACAATCTATTTTTCCACCAAAGACAAACAAGTTTATGAAAATGAAGATTATAAGTTTGTCGTTGACGATTACTGTGCAGATCTACAAGAGAAATTATTGAAAGCCATTGACAGCGAAGATACTAAAAATATTCGCACATTAATTGCACAGGGCGCAAACCCAAATACTCCAGATATTTCAAGTTTTGAAGCAAACTATCCGTTAATTTCAGCCAGTTATCACGACAATGCGGCGATGATAAAATTACTGCTTGATAACGGGGCTGACATAAATCAAGAATGGTGTTGCTGTATGTCTTGCAGCACAGCTTTGGCGAATGCAACTTCCCGTAATCATGTCGAAAGCGTTAAACTTTTATTGGAAAGAGGAGCGAACACAAATTATCACTTAAAATACGAATACATTTGGATGAAGTCTTTTGATATTGCCGCCGTCAAAGGAAATTCGGAGATTATGAATTTGTATGATGTTAATTGCGGGTTCAACGTTCCGTGTCGCGGCGAAGTTCGCATCAAAAGATTGTTTTATAATTTAATCAGACCCTTTTTTAAACAAAAATAATGCCATCGTTTTACGAAGTAATGATTGAACGCAATTTTTCCAGCGCGCATCAACTGCGCGGCTATAAGGGAAAGTGCGAAAACCTGCACGGACACAATTATAAAATCGAGATTTACGCTAAAGGCGCGGAACTCAACAACATTGGTTTGCTGATTGATTTTGTGGATTTGAAAAAGGCGGCGGATGAAATTGTAAATTATCTAGACCATCGCAACATTAACGAACTTCCGCCATTTGACGAAGAATTAAATCCGTCGGCGGAAAATCTGGCGCGTTATATTTTGGAATATATCGCGTCAAGGATTGATGATGACCGCGTGCGGATTTATAAAGTTCGCTGTTACGAAACGCCGACCAGCATTGCGACTTATCGGGTGGATTATTCAAACGGAAATAAGTTAGAATAAACAGTTTTCTAAAGTCTGAAACTTGACGTTTTCGGTGGTCAAACTATAATTATATGTTCGTGGCTGGGTAGCTCAGATGGTTAGAGCGTCGGATTCATAACCCGGAGGTCGCGGGTTCGATCCCCGCCCCCGCCACCAAAATTTCGACTGATTTTCAAGTGCCGCCGCGTTCCTTTTTTCTTTCTTCATAATGTTTTTTTCGATGACAGTTCGCGCGCAGAACGCGACACTTAGCGATTTCAGCTTTTAATAATCCCCAACTTAAATAGTCGTTTATTCTAGCGATTGAAAATTTCTTTTCTTGCGGATTTATATGATGGAAATCCAAACAAGCCGGATAATTCTCTCCGCACTCTTCGCACTTTAATGTTTCCTTATATTCCTTCAGCCAAGCCTTAATTTTCTTGTCTCTTTTTCTTACGCAAGCGATATGTTTGGCTTTATTCTTTTGATACCACCCGCGCATATACTCGCGCTGGTATTCGCGTCTTTTATCTTTATCTTTCAATGGCATAAAGTAACTTTAAAAAAAAATAGATTTATAAAGCAAATTAATTGTTATGAATCTTGTTTGATTAATTTTAAAAGAATTTCCACGACTTGCCGTTTTGTTTTTTCCAAAAAAGTTATATCTTTTTGCTTATGAAAATTCTTTCAATTCTTCTTTTACCGCTAATTTTTTTAATGAATATCGAGATAAAGGCGCAAACGGCGCGGGATTTCGCAAACATCTGGGAAAAACAGCACGTTTCCAAAATGCCGCCGTCGCAGGTTCGTCATAAAGATTTGCAGAATTATCTGAATCAACTGAAAACGCTCGGACTAAAGACGGAAGAAGTCGGGCGCAGCTATCAAAACCGCGAGATTTATCAGGTCGAATGGGGACGCGGCGCGACGAAAGTTTTTATGTGGACGCAGATGCACGGCGACGAACCGACGGCGACCAGCGCGGTCATCGATATGCTCGCGTTTTTGCAGACGAATCGAAATCTGGCGTGGGTCAAAGATTTGGAAAATAAAATCACGCTGCGCGTCGTGCCGATGTTAAATCCAGACGGCGAAGAAAATTTCACGCGGCGCAACGCGCAAGGTATTGACATCAACCGCGATGCCGTTAATCTCGCCACGCCCGAAGGTCGTTTGCTAAAAAAACTGCGCGACGAATGGCAGCCGGAAATCGGTTTTAACCTGCACAATCAAAACGTGCTGACGGCGGTTGACCATACGAAAAAACAGGCGGCGATTTCCCTGCTCGCCGTTTCGGGAAGTCCTACGAAAGAATCAAACGCCGGACACCAGCGCAACCGTCGTCTGTGTTCGCTGATGATTAACGCGCTCGACGAATTTATTGCGGGTCACGTCGCGCGTTACGACGACGATTACAATCCGCGCGCTTTCGGCGATAGGATTTCCGAATGGGGAACGCCCGTTATTTTGATTGAAACCGGCGCGCTCGACGGGAAAGACGAGATGTTTTTAGTCAAGATAAATTTCGTCGCTTATCTGACCGCGCTTCGAGCCTTAGCAACCGGAAGCGAAGCGAACGCCTCGCCGGATGTTTATGACAAATTACCTTTTAACGCCGACGGCGATTTGTATAATTTTATTTTCCGCCGCGCAAATATTTTAAATTATGAATTAAGCAAAGAACCTTTCACGGCGGATGTGGCGATAAATGCGGCACGTCGCCGAGCCGGTGAGCCGACTCCGACTTCCGTTCAGGACATCGGCGATTTATCAATCTACGCCGGATTGGACGAATACGACGCGAGCGATTTTTATCTCGTGCCGCGCAAAGGAAACTTGCGCGTCGGCTTTGGCGGCGAATTTTTGTTTTATAAAAAGTCGCGTAAGATTGATTGGGCGGCGCGGGATTTAGAAAAAACTTTTCCGCCCGACGCGATTTTCTCGCAGGGTGAATGGACAAAAGGCGCGGATGTTTTGCCGAAAATAAATCAAAATAAATAAAACGTCTTCGATTTTTCTATTCACGATTTACAATTTACGATTTACGATTCCTAATTTTATGGCTCAACCGAGTAATCAACAACAGCCGCCGAAACTTGAGAAAACAGAAAGCGGCGACATCAATATCAATTCTCTGGCGAATTTGCTTGAATGGTTTTTGAGCTACGACGGGCGCGTCGGGGTTATGCGGCATCCGCACGTTCAAGAACTTTTTGAATGGAAACAGGCGGACGATGCGGCAAACGGCGTGCAGGTTTATCCGTTTGAAAACGCCGAAGCGCGTTTTGCCGTCGGCGTGTTTTCTGCGATTGCGGAAAATGATTCGGAAGCGAAACTCGCGCTCTGGATGACGGACGTTTTGCAGGCACTCGGCGAGTCGAAACAGACGGTCGAAGATTTTGCCGCGCAGTATAAACTCGAAACAAAACAAGGCGCGTCGCCGGTTATGGAATCGCAAAAATTGCCGTCAAAAACCGAACGCCGCATTTTTCTGACATTCGCGTGGATTGAATCGCTCTCGACGGCGGAAATCAGATTTTTGGGCTGGGTTTATCAGGAACTTTACGGCAAATCGTTTCAACCGATTACCGAATCATAATCAATAAAAAGGTGAAACAATTTAGTTATTTCGCCTCTCGCCTATCTGATTCTTCTTTTTGTTTTACTGACTGCCAAAAGTGTTGCACTGTTTCATATCGCCCGATTGAAAACCGCGCGTGAACCAACTCATTCGCTGCTGCGACGAGCCGTGCGTGAATGAATCGGGAACGACGTAGCCCTGCGTTTCTTTCTGGATATTATCATCGCCGACCGCCGAAGCCGCCCGCAACGCTTCTTCGACATCGCCGACTTGCAGTTTGCCCTGCTGCTGCGCGTCGTGCGCCCAGACTCCGGCGTAGCAATCGGCTTGCAATTCCAAACCGACCGAAAGCTGATTCGCCTGCGCTTCGCCTGCGCGCTGCTGCAAAGCCGTCACTTTGTCCATCGTTCCCAACAAATCCTGAACGTGATGCCCGACTTCGTGCGCGACGACGTAGGCTTGCGCGAAATTGCCCGGCGCGTGAAATTCATTTTTCAGCTGGTCGAAAAACGCGAAATCGAGATAAAGTTTTTCATCGCCCGGACAATAAAAAGGTCCGACCGCCGCCTGCGCCTGCCCGCAGGCAGAAGGCGTTTGTCCGGTATAAAGAACCAGTTTCGGGTCGGTATATTGTTTGCCGATTTTGCGAAACTGCGCCGACCAAACGTCTTCGGTAGATTTCAAAACCGATGAAATAAATTTTTCTTCAGGGTCGTTTCGCGGACTCGCCGGATTTTGCGTCTGCGTCTGCGTGACCTGTGTCGTGTCGCCGCCGCCCGTAACTTGATTGAAAAGATTCAGCGCGCTACTCCCGCCGCACAAATAAATCAACAAGCCAATTACCAGCATTCCCAAACCGCCGCCGCCGATTGCCAGTCCTCTGCCGCCCATCCCGCGCCGGTCTTCGATATTAGTGCTTTCTTCGCCTTCCAACATAATTTTATCTTCCCTCGATTGACGTTCTTAAAATACCCCGCGATTTTACCACTTCTTCGATAAATTTTGACAGCCGAAAACTTTGTCAGGAGAAATCCGCTGTAACATCTTGACAGACGCTAGCGGCGTTTTTATTATCACTATACAGCCCGTTAAAAGTTTTTCTTTCAACATTAAGGACAAAAATATGATTAAACTTGACATTGTAAATCGCGTAGCGGATAAAACAGGCGTACCGAAACAAAAAGCGGAACAAGTTGTTGACTCGTTGTTTGGCGCGATGAAGGACGCTCTGGCAAAAGGCAAGAGAATCGAACTTCGCGGTTTCGGCGTGTTCGTCGTCAAACCCAGAAAGCGCGGCATCGGTCGCAACCCGCGCACGGGAACGGAAGGTCCGATTCCGGCAGGCAAGACCATTCGCTTTAAACCAGGCAAAGATTTGCAGGCAAAATCCGTCAAAAAATAGTTTTTCGAGAATCACGAATTACGAAATACGAATTACGAATCAGCATAGTTAGATTTTTTTGAATTCGTAATGGTTAATTCGTAATTCGTAATTTTTTCGTGTCCGATTTAAACTCGATTTCCAATCAATTATTCGACCGCCGCGAAGCGATACGTCCGACTTTGAAAACGTGGGTCAAGCATTCGGTGCTGCTCGCTCTGACGCTCTGCACGGCGACGATGGCGGGTGTTCTGCAGCCTTTCGGGTCTATCGAAATTTTCCCGAACGTCAACCCGCAAAGCGCGACGGAAATTTTTCAGTTTCTGCTGAGGCTGCCATATTTTTATTTAGAACTCATCGCCGGAATAATTCAAAGACTGGCGACGCATCCCGCCGAATTAATTTACGGTTTGAAATTTTCCGTTTCGTTATTGACGATTTTGACGGCGCACGAAGCCGGACATTACGTCGCCTGTCGTCTCTACGGCGTTGACGCGACTTTGCCATTTTTTATTCCGACACCGCCTTTAATCGGACCCGCGGGAACGATGGGCGCGTTTATCAAAATTCTGTCGCCATTGCCGTCGCGCCGCGCCGCTTTCGACATCGGCGTTGCCGGACCGATTGCCGGATTTCTGATGCTGATTCCGGTCGCAGTTCTGGGGTTTTTGACGATGCACAATCTTTCGCCTCAGCCGCAAGCGGATTTGACGGGCGGAATCTATTTTTCAGACCCTTTGCTGTTGAAATTTCTCGCGTCGTTTTTCGGGATAAATTTGAGTTTGCCGATTGCGCCGAATCCGTTTTACGCGGCGGCGTGGGTCGGGCTTTTGGTGACGAGTTTAAATTTGATTCCGTCGGGTCAGCTTGACGGCGGACACGCCGTGTATGCGATTTTCGGCGAGCGAATCCACCGTTGGCTTGGGAAAATCGCATTTGTCGCAATGGCGACGATTTCGATTCTGGGCTGGTTTCTTTACAACAGTCCGAGCGGTCTGCTGTTCACGATTCTGCTCGGCGTGATGATGCGTCTCCGGCATCCCGAACCTTATGACGACGCGCCGCTCGATTTCAAACGGTTGATTGTCGCAATCTTGACGCTCTTAATTTTCGCGCTCTGTTTCGTGCCGTTTCCGATTCAAATCAGATAGTTTTTAGCCACAAAAAATCACAAAAGAACACAAAAAGATTTTGTTATAAATTTTTGTGTTTTTTTGTGCCTTTTCGCGGCTAACTTTCTTTTGTGTTTTCTGCGCCCTTTTGCGGCTAAATTTATTTCTAACTTTCTGAAACTGTCTGAGGAAGTAATCCTTTTAATTCTCTGACAATCCGCTGAATTTCCGCATGGTCGTCGAGCGCAATCATAAAAAAATCGTAACCCGTCTTGAAGCAAATCAAGCCGTTTCCAAAGAGCCACACTCCTTCGAGAAGCGGATTGCCGCGCAGAATCCAGTCAATGGGCGCGCCCGTAATCGTTTTCGGACTAAAGATATTCGCCCACAGCATCGCGCCCGCGCCGATTGAGAACGCTCCTAAAAGCGGCGCGCCGACGTATTTTACGATGTCGCGTTCAAATTTCACGCGCTTCGTTTCGGCTTCGGATAAATCGCCTTTTTTTACTAATTCTTCCTGCTCTTTTAAATAATCATTAAATTTTTCGCCGACTGTTTTGACCGAACACATTGGCAGAGCCGAATTAAAAAACCAGTTGGAACTCAAAAAAGTAAAGCCCGCGCCTAACCCCGCCCCGACGACGACCGACGCGCCCGTCGCGGCGGCTTGCAGAGGACTTTCGGAAATCCAATCGGTTGTTTTCTGAAAGGTTTTATAGGCTGAATCAAAGGTGCGCGTCCAGATTGCGCCGAAATTAAAAATTCCGGCGGCGGCTTTACTCGTTTTCTTAAATGAAGCCGATGCGTCTTCAAAAACTTCCGAAGCCTTGCTTCCTGCGACATTCAAAACTTCGCCTGCTTTTTTGCCGACTTCCTTAATAATTTTTTCGGCTTCGACTGCCGACATCCCAAGCGTATCGACAGCTTTTCCGCCCGCCTCTCCCGCCGCGCTGCGAAGCGGTTCACTTGCGCTCCAAGCCCTTTTCGCGGTTGTCTCGGCGGTTTTTGCAGTGTCTTCGGCAACGCGCGCGGCTTGTCTGCCGACTTCTGTCTTTTCGGCTTCGGTTTTGATTTTCTGCGCGCCGTCTTTCAGAGTTTCCGCGCTCTTTTGCGCCGCGTCCGCGAAAATTTTCGCGCTTTCTTCGAGTTTGTCCTTGATGCCTAACTGTCTGTCAACTTCCTCAAATTTTTCCTTTGCCGCGCGCTGCCATTCTTCAAATTTTTCTTTGTAATCAGCCATTGTTTTTTCCTTTATAAATTGTTCGCCATTAAATACGATTTTCCGGCATCTTTGGTTCATTTTACATCTTTCGCACCCGTTTATCCATCCTTTTCCTTGAAACGAAACTCTCGGCAAGCTACTATTTAATGTTGCATTTTACGTTTTGAATTTTGCGTCTGATTTATTATGCCTTTGGTAAAATGTCCGACTTGCGGAAAAAAAACTGAATACGGCGGCAACGAATTTCGCCCGTTTTGCTCCGAACGCTGCAAGCTGCTGGATTTCGGCGCGTGGGCTGACGAAGAATTTGCCTTGCCGGATGAAACGTCGTCGCTGACGGAAGAAGATTTGCAAAAAATCGAAAACGAGTTAAATAAAAAGGAGCGGGAATAATGTTTTTGTTTGATGTCGCGGTAGTATTCGGCGGCTCGACCGTCGGAATTTTAATCGGCGCGGCGTTTCTCTTTATCGCCTTAGCAAGCGGCGCGTTCGCTTTCGTGATGCTTCGCAAAACCGTCAGAATAGCGATTCGGATGTTTGTCGTCGCGGCGATTTTGCTGATTGCAGTCGTCGGCAGCCTCGCACTTTATCTTTTTTTAAAGCCCGCGCCGAAATACGACAAACCGCTTTTGCCGCATCCGTCCCCTAATTCCGTTCGTTAATTGTCGCCGTCAATGGAAAATCCAAAACCCGCTCCACAACCCTTTTGGCATCGCTACAAAAATCTGCCGCAAAATGTCTGGTCTTTAAGTCTGGTTAGTCTTTTTAACGATACTTCGAGCGAAATAATTTATCCGCTTTTGCCGACGTTTCTCGCGCTCGCGCTCGGCGCGTCGCCGTTTGCCATCGGCGCAATCGAAGGCGTAGCGGAAACAACCGCGAGTTTATTAAAACTTTTTTCCGGTTATCGGAGCGACCGCTTTGAACGCCGGAAACTGCCGGTTTTTTTCGGCTATGCGCTGGCAAGCGTGACGCGCCCGCTGCTTTCTTTTGTGACAGGCTGGCAGCAGGTTTTGTTTGTCCGTCTGGCTGACCGCGTCGGCAAAGGAATTCGCGGCGCGCCGCGCGATGCGCTTTTAGCGGCGGAAGTTCCGGTCGAAAAACGGGGATTAGCCTTTGGATTTAATCGAGCCGCCGACCATCTCGGCGCGGTTTTTGGTCCCGTTATCGCATTTGTTCTGCTTTCGTTTTACGCCGCGAACCCGCAAAATCCGTCGTCCGAAGAATACAAAAAGGTTTTTCTGTTCGCGTCAATTCCTGTCGTCTTAGGACTTTTTGTCATCGCTTTTTTTGTCAAAGAAGAAAAAAATCCGCTGCCCATCGCAAATAAAATCAAGTTTTCGCTCAAAGAATTTGACGGCAATTTCAGACGATTTCTGGTGGTCGTCGCGCTCTTCACGCTGTCGAATTCATCGGACGCTTTTTTGCTTTTGCGCGCGCGCGAAGCCGGAATCGCCGTCGAGCTTTTACCGATTTTGTGGATGGTTCTGCATCTCAGCAAATTTACAAGCTCGATTATCGGCGGCAGTTTATCGGACAAATTCGGACGCAAAAAACTGATTTTTTCCGGCTGGGTTTTATACGCGCTGGTTTATGCCGCGTTCGCGTTTATCAATACGCCCGCGCAGGCTTGGATTTTGTTTATCATTTACGGCGTTTATTTCGGCTTGACCGAAGGCACGGAAAAAGCTCTGGTGGCGGATTTAGTTCCGGCGGGAAAACGCGGCACGGCGTTCGGGCTTTATAACTTGGCTTTCGGCGTGACGGTTTTCCCCGCGTCGCTTCTGCTCGGCGGTATTTGGAGCGCATTTAGCGTCGAGAACGGATATAGCAAAGGAGTCGGCGCAGAAATAGCTTTTCTGTTCAGCGCGTTTTTATCAATCTGCGCCGCGCTCGCTCTGCTAACAATTAAAACTCACGTCAAAGAAAATTAGCCGCGAATTAGACGAATATCACGAATAAAAATCATTTGTGTAATTCGCATAATTCGTGGCTAATTTCTTTTCAATATTGTAAAATAATCCTTTTGATTTATGAGCAAAGAATTTTCTATGTCAGACGCATTTAATTTAGCACCGGCGAACCGGCAAAATCTCGACATTCGCCCGACACCGCGCGGCGAAATGAATCTTTATCCGCTCGATACTTTTCAATATGAATTCGTCGGGCGCGAAATTTGGATTGAGTTTGAAATGCCCGAATTTACGGCGATTTGCCCGTTTTCCGACTTTCCCGATTTTGCAGTAATCCGTTTGAAATACGTGCCGAACGAACGTTGTATCGAACTGAAAAGCCTGAAACTGTATATCAATTCGTTTCGTGAGATAAAAGTTTTTCACGAGCATGTTATCAACATTATTCTCGAAGATTTTGTAACGGCGTGCAACCCTTTAAAGGTTGAAATTGAAGGCGATTTTCACGTTCGCGGAAACATTAAAACTGTCGTTCGCGCCAGCTACGAAAAATAGTGGTGAGTGGTGAATGGTAAGTGGATAGTGAAAATCCAAAACTCACCACTCACCGTTCACCACTCACCACTATTTACCAGTGCGTAGCGGCGAAAACGAGTTCAACTTTTTCCAAATCGTGTTTTTGGCACGCCGCTTCGAGCAGTTCGTCAACCTGTTTTTCAACCTGACAATCTTTTTTTGAACAGGCAGTCGCCAGTTCCGAAACAATCAGAAATTTCGCCTTCTCGAACATTTTCTGCTCGCGGAACGAAAGTTTTTTCAAACGCGCGAGAAAGACTAATTTTTTCAAAACTTCCGCCGTTTCAAATGCGTCGCCCGTCTGAAGTTTTTCGCCGAATTCGCGTGTGCGGATTTTCCAATCCATTTCGGGTTCGTCAAAATCTTTTGCCAGAAATTCCATCAAGCCGCGACATTGAACGCCAGTGATAATTGGTCTGATGCCAATGGATTCGGCATTGCCGGTCGGCACATAAATCTCGGAATTATTCGCCAGCACGCGAAGCGAATAAAATTTCGTTGCGTCTTCTGAAATTTTTCGTTTGCCGATATTTTCAATTTTACAAACGCCGTGATTTGGATATGAAACTTTTTGCCCGATTTTGAAATTCATTTCGCACCTCCAAAAGACTTAAAACTCGAAGTTTCGTCTCCAGCGAAAAATCAATAAATTCCGATGTAGAATTTTATTTTACCAAAACGCGACGGGAAAACACAGATGGAAATGTTGAACGGTGAATTATAAACTATGAACACTGAATAAAATATTTTTCAGTTCAGCGTTTATAGTTCATAATTCATCGTTCTTTCACGCGGAAGTTCGACGGTAAAAGCCGAGCCTTTGCCGTTTACTGAAGCGACGGAAATTTCGCCGCCGTGCAGCCGCGCCAGATGTTTGGCGATCGACAAACCCAAGCCCGTGCCGCCGATTTCGCGTGAGCGGGCGCGGTCTGTGCGGTAAAAACGCTCGAAAATTTTTTGCAGATGTTCGGCGGAAATTCCCTCGCCCGTATCTCTGACGTGAATAAAATCGTGGTCGTCTCGGCGTTCTAATTCGACGGTCACAATTCCCTGTTCGCGGTTAAATTTAACGGCGTTGTCAACCAGACTCGTCAAAATCTGTTCCGCTCGAATAACGTCCGCGAAAATCGAAGCGTCTTTCGGAATCCGGCTTTCGAGTTTTATTTTGCGGGCTTCGGCTTTACCGGAAACGTTGGTGAAAACTTCTTCGACCAGAGACGATAAATTTATCCATTTCGGTTCGATGTGAATTTTTCCGGCTTCGATTGAAGAAAGTTCGAGAATGTCGTCAATCAAATGGCGCATCCGCTGCGCGTTTTTGCGAATTACGCCTAAAAAACGACGATTATTTTCCTCATCTTCAATCGCGCCGTCTTCTAGAGTTTCGACGAAAGCGAGAATCGAAGTCAGAGGCGTGCGAAGTTCGTGCGAGACGTTTGACAAGAATTCCTGCCGCATCGTTTCAAGCCGCTCGATTTGCGTTAAATCATAAAAAATCCCGACCGCGCTTTTATTTTTATCGAGTTCGACCGGCGCGATTCGCGCGTTAAAAATGCGTTTTTCATTGGTCGAAAACTCGAATCTGATTTCGACGGTCGCGCCCGTTTCTAAAACTTTGCGAAAGGCTTCGTGAACGGAAAGGTCGCGGATAACTTCGCTCAAACGTTTATTTTCGAGCGCGCCGTTGCCGCGCGCAAAAGCATTATATGCCGCCGCGTTGGAAGCCGTAATCCGCATATCGTCGCCGACGATTATCACGCCTTCGCGCATCGTCTTTAAAACATCCGGCAAAATCGGATTTGAAGATTTCGGCGACTCGGAAAAATTTTTCAACCATTCGCTTAAAAATTTTTTCACAATAAATTTAACGCCAAAATATAAAGGAAAATAGGACGCGGATAAATACGGGTTCGATAGATTCTCGCGGATAAATTTTAAATAGACTTGCGACAATCTGCCGCGAATCCGTGTTTATCCGCGTCCTATTCCCAAAATTATTTTTTGCTGGTAAAACGATAGCCGATGCCGACGACCGTTTCGATGCGCTCGCCGCAATCGCCCAGCTTTTGACGCAAGCGGCGGATGTGAACGTCGAGCGTTCGCGTGTCGCCGAAATAGCTGTAGCCCCAAACATTATCGAGCAGGTTTTGCCGTGTTGCCACGCGCCCCGAATTTTTTATCAGATTTGCCAGCAGCGCAAATTCCTTGCGCGTTAATTTAACTTCGCGCGCGTTGCAGACGACGCGCATATCGTCGAAATCAATCGCCAGATTTTCGTCATCGTAACGCTGAACGGCGGTTTCATCCGCGCGGCGCAGCACAGCGCGAACCCGCGCCAAAACTTCCTTGACCGAAAAAGGTTTGACGATATAATCGTCCGCTCCCGTTTCCAGTCCGGCGATTTTATCGGCTTCGGCGGCTTTTGCCGTCAGCATAATTATCGGCGTGCGCTGAGTTTGCGGCTCGCGGCGCAGACGGCGGCAAATCTCCAAACCGTTCATTCCCGGCAGCATCAAATCCAAAACGATAAGCGACGGCGCGCTCTTTTCGTCCAGCGCGAGCCGCAAACCTTTTTCGCCCGATTCGGCAATCTGCGCCTTAAAACCGTCACGCTCAAAATTGTAGAGCAGACTTTCGGCAATGTCGGCTTCGTCTTCGATGATTAAAATTTGCTGCAACATAAGATAAAACGCTGAATGATGAATGATGAACGATGAATGCTGAAAAGGTGTTTAATACTCTTCTGATTTAATTCATCGTTCAGCGTTCCTCATTCATCCTTGTTTTGCTGGTGTTTAATAAAAACCGCTTCGCGCATATAGACGGTCAATTCGCAAATATCTTTGACGTAATCGCCGATTCTTTCCAGATGCTTGGCGACGAACAAAAGCCGCGCGAGCCTGGTTGATTTTGTCACGTCCTGCGACATCGTTTTCATCAAATCGTCAAACAGACGTTCGTAGATTTTATCAACTTCCGTATCGGCGGCGATAAGCTGGCGCGCGCGTTCCGAATCGTTTGACGTAAAAGCGTCGAGCGCGGATTGCAGCATTTCCGAAGCGCGCTGCGCCATTTCGCTCAAATCCGCAAAAATTTTTATTTCCGGCTCGTCGTTTAATTCGAGCGCGGCGCGCGCGATGCTCGTCGAATGGTCGGCGATGCGTTCGAGAATCGGCGTAATTTTCGCAATCGAAATAACGGTGCGAAGCTCGCGCGCCACCGGACGACGAAGCGCGAGAATGTCCACGCTCATCCGGTCAATTTCAAGTTCGAGCCGGTCAATAACTTTATCGCCTTCCAAAACCTGATTCGCCACTTCGCTGTCTCGTGCCGTCAGCGCGTGCATCGCCCGCTGCAATGCGAGTTCGACTTCGCCGCCCATCAGCAGCAATCGGTCGCGCAAAATATCCAGTTCGCGTTCCAGAAGTTTTCTCTGCTCCATTGTTAAAATTTAGAACAAAATTTCAAATAACAAAAGGAAGTTGAACGGGCAGTATACGAAATTCAGTTTAACGAAAGATGAACGCTGTGTTAAAAAGATGTTAATTTCACGACAAAAAGCGTAAATCAAATTTGATTTACGCTTTTCGGAGACAACTTTAAATTTTTGCAAACTTATTCGGCTGATAGTTTTTTCGTTTCTTCTTCGGCGCGCGCGACAAATTCCAGTTCGCCGCAATTCGGAGAAATGCCTTGCCAATTCTCGATTTTTAAATTTATTTTCGCCAGTGTCGCCGTCTGCACCGTCGCCGTTTTGCCGGTTAAAACTTTAATCAAACCTTCGAGTCCCGGATTATGCCCGACCAGCAAAATACTTTCGTTTTTATCGGATTGTTCGGCGAGAATAGACAAAAGCGACAACGGACTGGCTTCGTAAATTTTTTCTTCGTATTGAATTTTCACCGTAATCTGCCCGGTTTCTTTAACCAGAACGGCGGTCTGCTTGGCGCGTTTTGCCGGAGAGCTTAAAATCAAATCCAGCTGTAGATGCCTGTCATAAATTATATTTCCCGCCAGAGGCGCGGCTGCCAGCCCGCGTGAATTTAACGGGCGGTCAAAGTCAGCCAAATCGGATTTTTCCCAACTAGATTTTGCGTGACGCAGTAATAAAAGCGTTTTCATATCGGTTCAATATATCTATAAATTGTAAAATACGAGCTTTCGGAATTTGCAAAAAAATACTTTCATCTTCAACTTTTCCTTGCAAAAAAGCCGAAAAGCTATTCCGTGGTTTTTTATTTATTCAGAAAATTTAGACGCAGAATTTTACAAATCCTAGAGTTTTGTGTATCCGAAAATATTATGATTTTATAATAACAATAAGTTTTCGTTAAAACAAATCTCCGTCGAAACCTTCGACGCTTATTACGCGGCGCGGCGGATTTTTGTTTTTCCTCCCGTGTTTGTTTATTATCTTTTCAAAGAATGAAAACGCAGAAAATCGCCGCCATTGACATCGGTTCAAACTCCATCAAACTCGTCGTCGTCGAAGCCGCCGCCAGCGATTCGTTCACCGTTATCGCGCAGGAACGCGAGCGCGTCCGTTTGGGCGAGGAAACGCTTCGCAAAAAATTTCTGTCGTCCGAAGCGATTGCGCGTTCGACCGAAGCGATTGCAAAATTTCGTTCGATTGCCGACAGTCGCGCGGTCGAAACAATTCTGGCGGTCGCCACCGCTTCCGTCAGAGAAGCCGAAAACGCGGCGGATTTCGTGCGCGAGGTCGAAACGAAAACCGGCGTGCGCGTCGAGGTCTTATCCGCGATTGAAGAAGCGCGGCTCGTCGGCATCGCCGCCGCGCAGAGTTTTAATTTGGAAAAAGGAACGGTTTTAAATATAGACATCGGCGGCGGCTCGACCGAACTTTCATTGATGCGTGACAACGCGCCCGAAAAACTTTTTTCGATGAAATTGGGCGCGGTCGGATTAACCGAACAATTTATTTTCTCGAATCCGCCGAAGGAAAAGGAAATAAAAATGGCGCGAAGGGAAATCGAATCGGCGTTGGAACGCCCGCGCCGCGAGTTGAAAAATGAAAAATGGAATCTTTCGAGCGGCACTTCCGGCACGATTTTAAATCTCGCCATCCTGCTCAATTTTCAAACGAACAGCAAACCGGAAATTCAATTTAAAAAACTCGTCGGCTTAAATGAAATGCTCGCTAAAATTTCGACGGAAGAACGCGCCAAGCTGCCGGGCATCAGTTTGCAGCGCGCCGAAGTTATCGTTTCCGGCGGGCAGATTCTCGAAGGCGTGATGCGCGCTCTGAAAATCGAAACGCTTGTGCCGTCAAATTTCGCTCTGCGCGAAGGTGTGATAATCGATTATTTGCGCGAAGTCGAAAACGAATCTTTGCCGCCCGTGCCAGATGTCGAAGACGCGAATTTGCGCGGCGTTTTCGCCATCGGCAGGCGTTTCGGCTACGAAGAATCGCACGCGCTGCAAGTCGCAAATCTTGCCGAAAAAATTTTCGACGCGCTCGCTTTAAGTTTTAATCTCAAACGTCATCAGCGCACGCTGCTTTCCGCCGCCGCGATTCTGCACGACATCGGCTCGCATATTTCTTCGGACGCGCATCACAAACATTCTTTTTATTTGATAAAAAATTCTGAAATCACGGGCTTTCCCGAATCCGAAAAAGAAATTATTGCTCTCGTCGCGCGTTATCATCGCGGCAGTTTGCCGAAGGAAAAACACATTGATTTTATGGCTTTGAGCGAGCAGGAACGCGATACGATTTGGAAACTCGGCGCGATTTTAAGACTTGCCGAAAGTTTAGACCGCAGTTATGAAAACCGGATTAAGGATTTAACTTTCCGCCGCGAAAAACAAAATCTCGCGCTCGAAATTTTCAGCAACGGAAATATCGAACGCGAACTCGAAGCCGCCGAGCAGAAAAAAGATATGTTTGAAGTGGCGTTCGGCTGCAACTTAAAAATCGAGCAATCGCGTCTGACATCAAAAGTCGGGAAATAGAATATGAGAAGTTTTTTCACAATTATTTTACTTGTCTTGAGTTTTGTCGGTTCAAACTTCGCGCAGGAAAACCAGCCAAAAGTTGTTAAATATATTGCACCGAAATACCCGCTTGCCGCTAAAGCGGTTCACGCAACGGGTAAAGTTGTCGTCGCCGTAAAAATCAATAAGGACGGCGGGGTTATTTCATCAAAAACCGAAAGCGGACATCCGTTATTAAGGTTAAGCTCCGAAGAAGCGGCTAGACAATGGATTTTTTCGAGCAATGATGAAGTAACCGAACGCGAAGTAAAAATTATTTTTGTCTATAAAATAAATCTCAAGGCTTATAAAAAAGATAAAATCGAATTCAAGAAACCTTATCGCTTAGAATATAGCTTACAAAAAGCTCCCGAAATTGATTATTAACTTTCGCTTTCCAATAAAATTTTCGCTTCCTGCAAATTTTTCAATTGTTCGGCGGAAACTATCGGATAACTTAAATTCATTGAGTCCATTTTGTCGGCGATAATTTCGGAAACGGCAACGCGCGTGAACCATTTGTGGTCGGCGGGAATAATATACCAAGGCGCGTCCTTTGTGCTGGTCGCTTCCATCGCCTCGCTGTAACATTTCATATAATCGTTCCAAAAAACGCGCTCTTTAGCATCCTGCGCGGAAAATTTCCAGTTCTTCTCCGGCGTTTCGATGCGTTCCAGAAAGCGTTTTTTCTGTTCCTCTTTTGAAACGTGCAGGAAAAATTTCAGAATGCGAACGCTGTTGTTTGCCAGATAAGTTTCAAAATTGCGGATGTCCGTGAAACGTTTCTGCCAGATTTTTTTATCGTGTTTTATTTTGTCGGGAAGCTGCTCGCGTTCGAGGATTTCGGGATGCACGCGAACGATTAAAACTTCTTCATAATAGGAACGATTAAAAATTCCGATGCGCCCGCGCTCCGGCAGTCTGACAAACGAACGCCACAAAAAATCGTGGTCGAGTTCTTCCGCCGAAGGCGTTTTAAATGAAGTCACGTCGCAGCCCTGCGGGTTGATTCCCGACATGACGTGCTTTATCGCGCTGTCTTTGCCCGCCGCGTCCATCGCCTGAAAAATTATCAGCAGCGCGTTGACGTTCTGCGCGTAAAGCACATTTTGCAATTCGGCAAGCCGCGCGATGTTTTTCTGCAAATCTCCGGCGGCTTTCGATTTTTCTTTATAATCGCCCGTAAAATCTGTCTTATATTCTTTCAGATTGAGCTTTTTACCTTCCGTCACTCGAAACTTTTCGTAATTCATTTTCTCTCCAGCCTTTTCAAAAACTGATTCAAATTTAGCAGAACAAATTTTTTTTACAAACCTTTTATTTCGCTTGACCCGATTTTTCAGAAAATTTTGCGTTTATCTAATGAATGTAATTTTCGCTTGACGGGAAGCGGAAATTACAGGAAAGGAATGGGCAGCGCGATGAACAAACGATTCAGCGCGACAAAGCAAATCGGAAATTTTGTCTATGTTTTGACAAAGGTTAAAAGCGGCAAAGATTCCAGCACGGGACTTATCGGCGTGGATATGCTGACGGGGATGGGCGCGCGGCAAATTCTCATCAACGATAAAAAACCCGATTACGAAGTCGATGAAGCGGCAGGCAGGTTGTTTATTCCTTTTTGACTGTTATAAACATAAAACCAAGTGTTGAAAACACAGAGTTTAACGTTTATTTTTAATACTATTTTATTAGCCGAAAGGGAATAATCTCGACGACGGGCAAATCGTCGCCTACAACATCAGCGAAGCCGTTCAGCAAAGCAGCAAAGACGACAAGAAGGATAAAAAGTAATTTTCCGGCAACGCGCGTTTTGCATAAATTTTCCGGCGGCACGATGAACAGTCAAAAATGCCGCCGTTTGGATAAATAAAAATTTGGATAACCAAAAATAGAGAAAATATGAAATCGAATTTTTTAAATTAAACCTATAAGGAACGATTAAAAACATTTGCAAAAATCGTGAATCAGTTGCAATCTGTGAGGAAAGATATTTGGTGAACGACTAAGGGAAAATAATGAAAAGAAAACTTGTGTTTGCGTTTTCGCGCTGCGGCGGCTTGATGTTTATTCTCGCCGCTTTCGTGTCTGCTCAAATCAAACTCGCGCCGCATAAAATCAATTTGAAAAACGGCAAAAGTTTTAGCTTGAATCTGCCGGAAAATTTCGACATCATTCCGGCAGTCGAAGGCTTAAAGCGCGTTCGTTTTTTCGCCAAATCGCCGGACGGCAGAATTTTCGCAACCGATATGCGCGACCTTTCCGACAATAAAAAAGGCGCGGTTTATATTCTCGACGGATGGAACGCGGACACCGGAAAATTTGAAAAAGTCACGCCGTATCTGACGAATTTGCGAAATCCGAACAGCGTCGCTTTTTTCACGGACGCGAACGGGCAGGACTGGTTTTATTTAGCCGAAACCGATAAATTGACGCGCCGCAAATTTACGAAAGGCGAAACGAAATCGTCCGACAATAATCCGCAAACTCTCGCCACATTTCCCGATTACGGTTTGAGTTATAAATACGGCGGCTGGCATCTGACCAGAACCGTGACATTTTCGCCCGCCGGAAAACTTTATTTGTCGGTCGGCTCAAGCTGCAATGCGTGTCGGGAAAAGGAAGAAGTCCGCGCTTCGATTCTGGAAATGAACGCGGACGGAAGCGGACAGAGATTTTACGCGAAAGGTTTGCGAAACGCCGTCTGGATCGAGTGGATCGGAAAATTTTTGTTTGCGACTAATCAAGGCGTTGACCATCTCGGTTTGAACAAGCCGGACGAAACTTTTTATGCGATAAAAGACGGCACGGATTACGGCTGGGCTTCGTGTTATCAATCGGACGGCAAAGTTTTTTCCGACCCGAAATATCCGGGCAAAAATTGCCAAAATGTTCCCGCGTCTTATGCATTTTTTCCGGCGCATTCGTCCGCGCTCGGCTTTGCTTATTTTGACGAAGCGGATTCCGACGCGGCGATAAAAGATTCGTTCGTCGTCGCGCTTCACGGCTCGACCAACAAGCGCATTGGTCACGGCTACAAAATCGTGACGACGCGCAAAGGCGAGCCGAATCAGGATTTAATCACCGGATTTTTAAACGCCGGAACGGTTTTCGGTCGCCCGTGCGGAATTATCAAACTCGACGGCAATTCATTTTTGTTCACGGACGATTACAGCGGCGTAATTTATTATGTGCGAAAAAAAGGAATGGTGACGCGAATCGCCGACGACGAATCGAAACCTGTCGAAACGAATCAGCCGAACGCCGGACAAAACAATTCAAATCTTGAACAAGCCGGTTCAACTCCGCCAGATTCCGCGCCGAAAAGCAAAACTTGTTTTGGTTTGGCAGCGATTATCTGCGGCATTTGTTTGAGCGCGTTTTTTTCGCGTTAAGAAAGCCAGAAATCGAATACGGATTAAGGCTAAATCTAATTTCTCCCTGCTGACCATTTACCATTTACCATTTACCATTTACCATTGACTAATGAACATCGGAATCACGGTTTATCCAACCTACGGCGGAAGCGGAATCGTCGGCTCGGAATTGGGGCGCGAACTCGCTCTGCGCGGTCACAACGTCCATTTCATTTCGTCCGCTTTGCCGACTCGTCTGACGGAACTCAACGAGCGCGTGCATTTTCACGAAGTCGAAATGATGTCGTATCCGCTGTTTGAACATCAGCCGTATGACCTTGCGTTGGCGACGAAAATGGCGACGGTGGCGCGTTCGGAAAATCTTGATTTGCTGCATGTTCATTACGCGATTCCGCATTCGATTTCGGCAATTCTGGCGCGCGAATCAATCAAGGGCAAACGTTATGTTCCGGTCGTCACAACGCTGCACGGAACGGATATAACTTTGGTCGGCGCGGACAGAAGTTATCTGCCGATTACGCGCTATGGTTTGCAGCAATCGGACGGCGTGACGGCGGTTTCCAAATTTTTGAAACAGGCGACAATTGAAACTTTTGATTTTGACGAAATCGAAGTTATTCCGAATTTTATTTCGCCCGATTTATACCAGCGCGAAAAAGGTTCACGCATCTGCAAAAATCTCTCGCCGAACGGCGAAAAATTATTAGTCCACGTTTCCAATTTCCGCGCCGTCAAACGTCCCGCTGACTGCGTTGAAATTCTCGCCAAAGTCCGCGCTAAAGGCGGCAACGCTCGATTGATTATGGTTGGCGACGGACCGGAACTTTCCGCCGTCCGCCACCGCGTCAAACAGTTAAATGTTGAGGACGACACGATTTTTGTTGGCAAACAAGCGAAAATTGTTGCTTATCTGGCGATTGCGGACGTTTTTCTGCTGCCTTCAGAAGAAGAATCTTTTGGCTTGGCGGCACTCGAAGCGCAGGCGTGCGAAGTTCCCGTTGTCGCCTCGCGCGTCGGCGGCATACCGGAAGTCGTCGCCGACGGCGAGAGCGGCTTTTTAAGCAACATCGGCGACATCGAAAAAATGTCAAACGACGCGCTGAAATTCGTTGGCGACGACGAACTGCGCCGCACTTTCGGCTTGCGCGGACGCGAACTTGCGATTGCCCGTTATAGCTCCGAAAAAATCATCCCGCAGTATATTGATTTCTACGAAAAAGTTTTATCGCAGAGCGTGAAAAAACAAGGGCAAAACGCCTGAACAATGAAAAATGGAAAGTGGAAAATGAATAATTAAATCTATTTCTCTATTTTCCATTTTCCATTTTCCATTAAATTAAATGTCCGAAGAAAAATCCGAACAGCCTGAATTGATTCGCGGAGTCGGCGCATTGGGCGCGACCGCGCTGAATATGATTGATATGATTGGTGTCGGACCGTTTATCACGCTGCCTTTAATTATCGCGGCGATGGGCGGACCGCAGGCGATGCTCGGCTGGATTTTCGGCGCGCTGCTGGTGATGTGTGACGGGCTGGTTTGGGCTGAACTCGGCGCGGCAATGCCGAAATCGGGCGGCGCGTATTATTATCTGAAGGAAATTTACGGCGAGCGAAAACTCGGACGCTTGATGTCGTTTTTGTTTATCTGGCAACTGACTTTTTCCGCGCCGCTTTCGATTGCGTCGGGCTGTTTAGGTTTCGCGCTCTATGCGACCTACGCTTTTCCGCCCTTGACTCACACTGTTTTCTCGCTCGATCCTACTTTGCAGATTCCTATTCTGGGTGATTTGAGCGCGAGCGTCGTCGGCGCGTATTCCACCTTTGTCGCCATCGGCGTTTGTCTGCTCTGCGTCTTTCTGCT
>JBPCRW010000053.1:0-9659 GCA_050996405.1 Pyrinomonadaceae bacterium
AAGGGCTTAATTTTGGATCTTTGAACATAAAATCCGGTCTTTTTGAAAAAACCAGTATCGAAGTAAAAGACTTAGCAATATGCTGAACACAAAGTGCTTAAAAATTCCGACTTTATGTGCAAAGCCGATTATTTATTTTTTCTTTATATTCCTTAGCTCGCTTTTTTATTTCACCGATTACAGAATCATAATTTTCACGCGAAAATTTGAACTTGAAATCTTTCGGCGGTTTGTAACTACCGCGAAAAATCACTTTAAGATTTACAAAATTTTCATCTTTTTCGATTTCACAATCTGTGCTTCCGCAACCAAAATGTCCGCAAGTGCAAACTCCAATAATGTGGTATTTTTTGTCTTCGTAATCAAATAATGCAGGTAAATCAACATCTTCATCCTCAAATAAATAATAGGGAATTGCTTTTTCGTCCTCAATCAATTTTTCAACCGTTTCACCGTCAATCAATAATTCAAACCAGAGTATAGAACGACGAGCATTTGTTTCTTCAGTTTGATAACTAAGTTTATTTAATTCCATAAAACAATTACCTGTGAACTTTCTAATTTGAATCTCGCGTTCGTTTCTTTTCCAAATCAATTCTCTTAATCACATCCGCCACGCGCGGATTTTTCGCTTGCAAGACTCAATCCTTTATTCCAACCTCAACTTCTTCAATCGGCAAAACTTCCTTCAAAACACGCGGTGCAATCGCAATCAAAAATCCGCGCTTGCCGCCGTTGATATAAATGCGCGGCAAATCGAAAATCGTCTTTTCCGCATAAACCGGCATTTTCGTTTTCGTGCCGAAAGGCGAAGTTCCGCCGACTAAATAACCTGTCAGTTTTTGCGCTTTTTCCGGCGCGGCGGGCGCGACCGTTTTCACTTTCAAAATCCGCGCCAACTCTTTTGTTGAAACCTGAAAATCGCCGTGCATTAAAACAATCAAAGGCTTTCGCTCGTTCGTTTCAAAGACCAGAGTTTTGATAACCGAGTGTTCGTCAATCTCTAAAACTTCCGCCGAATGTTTTGTTCCGCCTCGTTCGACGTATTCAAAAACGTGCGGCTCAAATTCAATTTTCTTTTCGCGCAAAACGCGAATCGCGGACGTTATCGGATAATTCATTTCTAAATTTCTTTGTGCCGAAAACACGAAACCAAATGGTCGTTGACCAAGCCGCAAGCCTGCATAAAAGCATACATAATCGTCGAGCCGACAAAGTTAAATCCGCGCCGCCGCAAATCTTTGCTCATCGCGTCCGAAACAAAAGTTTTTGCGGGAACTTCCGATAAATCTTTCCAGTTATTGACAATCGGTTTGCCGTTCACAAAATTCCAAATATACGAATTGAACGAGCCGAAATTTTCTTTGATTTTCAAATAACCTTTCGCGTTTGAAATTGCCGAATTTATTTTCAGACGGTTGCGAATAATGCCTTCATCCGTTAAAAGTTTATTCAATTTTTTCTTGTCGTAACGCGCGATTTTTTCCGCGTCGAAATTATCAAACGCGGCGCGGTAATTTTGCCTTTTACGCAAAATCATATCCCAGCTAAGTCCAGCTTGCGCGCTTTCCAAAATTAAAAATTCAAATAACTTTTTATCGTCGCGCTGAGGCACGCCCCATTCTGCGTCGTGATACAAAATCGACAAATCGTTTTTCGCCCATCCGCAACGCGACTTTTCACCTTGCCTAATTTTCAAACGGCAGATATTTTTCTACCAATTCGCGCGGTTTTAACTCGACAAAATCCGCACGCGCTTCGACAACCGAATCAAGCCGCAGAATTTCTTCAATCGAATTAACGGTCGCAATGCCGATTGATTTCATACCGGCGCGACGCGCGGCTTCAAAACCATTTAAAGCATCTTCAAAAACCAGGCAATTTTTCGGTTCAACGCCGAGTTTTTCCGCCGATTTCAGAAAAATTTCGGGATTCGGTTTGCCGTGTGAAACGTCGGCGGCGGTCGTCACTGCCGCAAAGAATTTTCGCAAATCCAGACCGTCGAGAATAAATTCCATATTCGCCACCGGCGCGGCGGTCGCCACTGCCATTTTTATGCTCAAATTTCGCGCTTTTTCCAAAAACTCAATCGCGCCTTTGATAACTTTGCGTTCCGGCAGAAAAAGTTCTCGATAAATCGCTTCCTTGCGGAGTCCGAGTTCCAGGAGTTTTTTTTCATTTGCGCCCGCAAAGAAATTTGGAATAATCTCTCGATTCGTTTTTCCAGCCGTTTTTACCAGAAATTCGCGCGCGTCGGTTTCAATGCCGTTTTCGGCGAGCATCTTTTGCCAAGCCGCGCCGTGAAAGCGCATATTATCGACGAGCGTGCCGTCCATATCGAAAATAAACCCCCTGTTTGAAAAGTCAATCATTTTAAATTGTTAAAAAATTTCTTTGCCACGAATAGCATGAATAAAAGATAAATAATTTTTGTGATTTTCAATTCGCGTAATTTGTATCATTCGCAGCTAATTTTCCTAATTTCTCAATGGCTTGCCGGTCTTTAACATCGCCGCGATGCGTTCCTGCGTTTTGCGCTCGCCGCATAAACTCAAAAACGCTTCGCGTTCCAAATCCAGAAGATATTGTTCGGAAACAAAAGTTTGATGATTCAATTCGCCGCCGCACAAAACTTTAGCTAATTTTTTTCCAATCAGTTCGTCGTGTTCGGAAATATAGCCGCCGCGCTTCATCATAAACAAGCCGAGTTTCAGAGTCGCCAAACCCGCCTCGCCCAAAGCCAAAATATCGGCGCGAGGCTGCGGCTGAACGTAACCTTCTTTCGACAAATCAATCACAATCTGTTTCGCGTCGGCAATCAGACGGTCTCTGTTCATCGAAATCGAATCTTCGCGGCGTAAAAATCCGAAACCGCGCGCCTCCTGCGCCGAAGTCGAAACTTTGCCCATACCAAGCAGTTCAAACGTTTTGCGGATGAACGCGAAAGCATCGGCATCGGGCGTTTTTTTCGCCGTATCCATCGCCCGCAAAGTCATTTCTTTACAGCCGCCGCCCGCCGGAATCAAGCCGACACCGACTTCGACCAAGCCCATATAAGTTTCCGCCGCCGCGCGAATCCGGTCGCCGTGCAGAGAGATTTCACAGCCGCCGCCCAAAGTTAAACCGAACGGCGCGACGACCACCGGCTTAGGCGAATATCGCAGACGCATATTTGCCTGCTGAAAAGTGTGAATTATCGAATTGATGTCGTCCCATTCTTCTTCCTGCGCCGCCAGCGCGAGCAGCATCAGATTCGCGCCCGCCGAGAAATTCGCGCCCTGATTGCCGACGACCAGCCCCGTGCAGTTGCGTCCGGTTTCTTCGACGGCAAATTTCAACATCTGCATCGTATCCGAACCGATGGTATTCATCTTTGAATGAAATTCTAGACACGCCACGCCGTCGCCGATGTCGATGAGTGTCGCCGCCGAATTTTTTTTGATGATTCTGCCCTGGTCTTTGATTGATTTTAAGATAATAACGCCTTCTTTTGCGGGAATCGGTTTGTAGGCATTGGTCACAAAATCGAAGAAATAACGATTTCCGTTTTCTTCCCTGTAAAAAGTTTCCACGCCCGCGTCGAGCATTTTTTGGACGTTCGCCGGAACAGACTGATTTTCGGCTTTCATCCGCTCGACCGATTCACGAACGCCGATTGCGTCCCACGTTTCAAACACGCCTATTTCCCAACCGAAACCCCATTTTATCGCGTCGTCAATTTCAAGAATCGTGTCGGCAATTTCGGGAATTCGATTCGCCGCGTAACGCGAAATTCTCGAAGTTGTTTTCCACAAAAACTCGCCAACTTTATCTTTGCCCCAAACTAGAGTTTTAACGCGCGTCGGCAAATCTTCAATCTGTTTCGCCGCGTCAAGCGAAGCGAATTTTGTTTTCGCCTGCGGTTTGTATTCAAACGTCTGCAAATCGAATTCGAGAATCTGCCGGTTTCCTTCCGCGTCTTTCGATTTTTTGAAAAATCCGCCATTCGTTTTGTCGCCCAAAATTTTTTTGTCGAGCAGCTTTTCAATCAAATCAGGCAGCCGGAAAACGTCGCGGTCTTCGTCTTCGGGAATCGCCGGATAGAGATTGTTGACGACGCGCGCGGTGACATCCAAGCCGACTAAATCCGATGTGCGAAATGTCGCGCTCGAAGCGTGTCCAATTGCCTTTCCCGTAATCTGGTCAACTTCGGTCGGAGTTAAATCCATTTCAATCATCTCTTTGATTGTCGCCATCATCGAAAAAACGCCGATGCGGTTGGCGATAAAATTCGGGCGGTCTTTCGCCGGAACAACGCCTTTACCTAAACGCTGGTCGAGAAAACCGGAAACGGCGCAGGCTATCTCGCCGTCTGTGTCCGCCGTCGGAATGACTTCGACGAGTTTCATATAACGCGGCGGATTGAAAAAGTGTATGCCGACGAAATACTTTTTGAAATCGTCGCTAAAAGGTTCGGCGATTTTCTCAATCGGAATTCCGCTGGTGTTCGAGGCGATAACGGCAGTTGGTTTGCGATGCTTTTCGACTTCCGCAAAAATTTTGTGTTTGATGTCGAGATTTTCGACGACGGCTTCGATAACGAAATCGCAGTCTTTGATTTTGTGCAAATCGTCTTCAAAATTTCCCAAAGAAATTAAATTCGCGTTATCGGCAATCATAAACGGCGCGGGTTTCAATTTTTTTGCCGCCTCAAACAGCGAATTAACAATGCGATAACGCACGGCGGGCGCGTCGAGCGGCAAACCTTTTTTTGTTTCGTCCTCGTTTAA
The DNA here is from genome assembly GCA_050996405.1 of Pyrinomonadaceae bacterium. Classification (GTDB taxonomy): domain Bacteria; phylum Acidobacteriota; class Blastocatellia; order Pyrinomonadales; family Pyrinomonadaceae; genus JBPCRW01. The sequence goes on from JBPCRW010000053.1 coordinate 4,770, forward strand.
TTCGCGCGGCGCAATGTCCAAAAGCAGCGTCGGTATTCCGGCATTTACCAGATGCGCGGCAATCCCCGCGCCCATTGTTCCCGCGCCTAAAACGGCGGCTTTTCCGATTTGCAGCATTATTTTTGTTTCGTCTCCAGAATAAATGTTCTCGAATTTTAACTGCGAATATCATACTGAATGAACGCTCATTCAGCAAGTTATTTGCGAAAAATTTAAAAATAAGTCTTGACAAGAAAACAGTTTCAGACCGATACTGCATTCTGCAAACCTTATATTCGCTCAATTTATTATTGTCATTATCGCGTCGGATTTTGTTTTGACGTTTAAGATATTGTTCACAACGACACAAATTAAAAACTTTGGAGGAGAAAAAATGAAGAAAATAACTTTAATCTTATTTGTTGTGCTTTCATTGAGTTTTGCAGTTTTAGCTCAAACCAATCCCGCGCCGGCGCAAACCGCTTCGGCAACACTAGCGAAGTCCAAGCCACCAATTTTCCGCGCTAACAAAGAGCAGATTTTGCAGGTTCAAAAAATGCTGAAAGTGACGGAAAACGGCAAACTTGACGACGGAACTCGCGCCGCCATCAAAACCTATCAAACGGCAAACGGGCTGAAATCGACCGGAACTTTGAACCGCGCGACCTTAGAAAAAATGAACGTCGCGCTGACCGATAAACAAAAAGAAATTCCCGTTTCGGCAAATTCCTTTGCGTCAAGCGAAGCCGGTAAAAAATCCGACGCTCCGCGAAAAGCCGTGTTTCGCGCCAATAAAGAACAAGTTTCGACCGCCCAGAAAATGTTGAAAGACAAAGGTTTTTACAGTGGCGAACAATCGGGAAAACTGGACACCGCGACCCGCGACGGCATCCGAAAATTCCAGGAATCAATCGGAATGAAAGTAACCGGCACGCTCAACAAGGAAACGCTCGAAAAAATGGATATTGCGCTGACCGATAAACAAAAGGAAATGTGATTTATTCGTTAATCAGAAAAACGCGGCGAGATGAATTTATCTTTCCGCGTTTTTTTTGTTGTTCACTACTTATTCGCAGTTTTCAAAATCCAATCGGCAATATCGCTAATTACCGTTTCGTCAACATGCCCGGGCGGATTTCCGCCTGCGCCTTCCATAAAAAGATGCGTCAGTTTGGGATACGATTTAAACTGAACGTTTTTTCTTGATTGAAGCGCATTTTTCCAACCGGCAAATTCACGCATTGTGACATTGTAATCGTTTTCGCCTTGCAGAATGAGCATCGGTTGTTCTAATTTCGCGGCACTCTGCGGCGCGTTGTAATTTCGCAAATCGAGATAATACGAAGCGGGCGCGCCGTAATAAAACTCGCCGGAATCACGGTCTGATTCGGTGAGCGATTTTATTTTGGCGGAAATTTGTTTATAAGCGTCAATTCGCGCCTGTTCTTCTTTTGTAACCGTGCCGTCCAGATTGGCTAAATACTCGGTTTGCTCGACAATCGCGTCTTCGAGCGGTCGGGTCGCGCCCGCGAAAACGATTAAGCCCGCGATTTTCCCGTCTCGCGCGCCGATGCGCGGAATCATCATTCCGCCCAAACTGTGTCCGAGAACAAATATATTTTTCGCGTCAACGTTCGGCGTTTTCCGCAAAAGTTCAACGGCTAAAAGCGCGTCGTCAACCGTTTCTTCGTTGACGGTAAAATTTTTTAGAGCCGCCATTTCCTTGCCGTGAACCAGCGTTCTTTTGTCGTAACGCAAAACGGCGATTCCCCTCGAAGCCAACGCCCATGCTAAATCTTTGAAAATTTTAGTATTTCCAATCATCTCATCGCGGTCGTGCGCGCCCGAACCCTGCACGAGAACAATCGCCGGAACATTTTTTTTGTCTTTCGGCATCGTCAAAGTCGCGGGCAAAGCCCATTCGCCCGCGCCGACCGTCACCTCGCTTTCGGTAAAAGAATTCGTGTCGGCGTATTTCGGAGTTTCATATTTTGCCGTCTCTCCCGTCGGCGCGAGCGTGAAACCGAGAATTTTTCCTTGATTATTAAAGCGAAACGCGAAATTTTCAGTTTTTTTACTAAATTCAAGAACGGCGATAAAACTTTCGTCGTCCGCCGTTTTTTTCAATTCTTTGATGCCGCGAAATTCGCCGTATTCACCCGTTACCTGCGCCCAAACCTGCGGCAATGCTTCGGCGGGCAGCTTTGCTTTTACTTCGTCGGCAAATAAACCATACGCCGTCTGAAAATCTTTTTTGGCGAGCGATTCGAGAAATAATTTGGCTTGCGCCCTGTTGTCGGGTTTGTTTTGCGCGAAAACATTGGCGGCGGCGGAAAAAAGAAAAACTGCGATGAAAATTTTTAACACGATTGAATTATCTCCTGTGACGCGGTTTAAATAACGTTTTAATTTTAATACGATTGGCAAATGATTCTGGTTTATTTTTACGGCAGAAAATTTTATTCGTCAAAGCGATGTAGTAAATTCAAAAAAGTTTATTCAAAATTTTTATTGTCCGCAAACTAAATGCTTAACGAACGAAAATTATTTACTGCCAGTCAAAATTTAGCCGAAGCCGATTCGGATTTGAAATTTATTTTTGAAAAATACGGCACGCCGCCGTTGTGGAAGCGCGAAGCGAATTTTGCGACGCTCGTTCACATCATTTTAGAACAGCAGGTTTCGCTCGCGTCTGCGCTTTCGGCGTTTAATAAATTAAAGGAAAACTTAGGCAAAATCACGCCCGAAAAAGTTTTGAGTTTGTCGGATGAAGAATTGAAAACCTGTTATTTTTCGCGGCAGAAAACGATTTACGCGAGAGAATTGTCAGAAGCGATTCTGGACGGAAATCTGAATTTGAAAAATCTCGAAAATCTTTCTGTTGAAGAAGCGAAACGCGAACTCAAAAAAATAAAAGGCATCGGCGACTGGACTGCGGATATTTATTTGCTGATGGCGCAGCTTCGCGCCGACGTGATGCCGAAAGGCGATTTGGCTCTGCACGTCGCGTGGAAAAAATTAAAAAATCTCGAACACGCGCCAAACTCCGACGAGTTTCAGCAAATCGCGGAAAAGTGGAAACCGTTTCGCGCTGTCGCCGCAAGATTATTGTGGCATTTTTATCTGTCGGAAAAGAATTTTCACCACAAAGACACAAGGGACACGAAGAATTCAAATCAAAAAGCAAAATAATCAATCGGTTTTTCGATTATTGCATTCCTTCTATTTTTCTTTGTGTTCCTTGTGTCTTTGTGGTTTATTTCTTCGATTCAATAACGCGGCGTTTGACGGGCGATGAAAGCACAATCGAAGTTGTCGTAATACCGTAAGGCGTAAGTTTGTCAATCAGATTTTGCAGGTGTCCGACATCCGCGACGGCGACTTTCAAAATGAACGAATCGTTGCCCGTGCCGCGATGACATTCTAAAACCTCGCTCGATTTTTCCGCGACTTTAATAATGCGCGAATAATCAACGCCGGAAATGCTCATCCGAATAAACGCCGTAATCGGCAGACCGACTTTTGCCGCGTCAATTTCGGCGCGATAGCCCGTGATAATTTCAGCGTCTTCGAGTTTGCGGATTCTTTCGATGACAGCAGGCGTGGTCAAACCGATTCGGCGACTTAATTCGGCAAAACTCGTCCGCGCGTTCTCCTGTAACTCTTTAAGTATTTTCCAGTCAATTTCGTCCATTATTTTAGATTTTAAATCAAATGCCTAAAATTAACTTAAAATATAAGGAATTTGTATCGTAAAAACAAAAGTCGCCTATTCAAACAATTTACTAATTCGATTACAATAGATTATTCGCCGATAACTTTTCTTTTAAGTTAGACATCAAAATCAAAAGCGAGGAAAAATTATGCCGACCGAAACGATTGCCGAAACCAAACCAGCCTTAAGCGTAAAAAATTACGAAGTCAGGGACGAAGATTTACCCGAATTCCGCGATATAAAATTTGAAAATATCAACCAACTCGAACTCGACCACCCGGGCGCGAACGATGAAGAATATCGCCGCCGCCGCGACAGCATCGCCGGATTAGCGAAAAGTTTTCGCAAAACCGGCGTTATTACCGATGTCGAATATACGGACGAAGAACAAAAAGTCTGGCAAATCGTGGCGACGAAACTGGAAGAAATTCAAGCGCGACGCGCTTCTGAATTTTATCTCGACGCAAAGCGAAAACTCGGCATCACGACTGAACGTATTCCGCAGCTTTCCGAGATGAACAAACGTTTGAAGGAACTCTCAAATTTCCGTCTCGCGCCGATTGAAGGTTTGGTCGAAACGCGCGCTTTTTTAAGCTGGCTGTCGTATAGGACGATGCTTTGCACGCAGTATATTCGCCACACTTCGCGCCCCGAATACACGCCCGAACCCGACATCGTTCACGAGGCAATCGGGCATATCCCGAATTTTACAAACCGCGATTTCGCGGACTTTTCGCAGTTCATCGGACACGGCGCGAGAATCGCTTCGGACGAACAACTCGAAGAACTCGGCAGGCTTTACTGGTTCACGGTCGAATTCGGTTTAGTCGAAGAACGCGGCGAACTAAAGGCTTACGGCGCGGGTTTGCTGTCGAGTTTCGGCGAACTCGAAAACGCTTTTACAGACAATGTGGAACGCCGCCCGTTCGATTTAGAACAGGTCATCAACACGCCGTATTCATATTCGGATATGCAGCCGATTCTGTATGTCATTCCGTCGTATAGTTATTTGAAAGAAACGACGCGCAAATACATCGAAAGTTTCGGCAAAAAATAGTGCTTTAAGTTTATGCGATACATTCAGCGTTCATTTTTGCTTTTGATTTGTTTGACAATTTTTTGAGTTAGAATAATGTTATGAAAAATTTAATTGAATCCGATCCGAAAATAATGTTCGGTAAGCCTGTGATCAAAGG
>JBPCRW010000114.1:0-16278 GCA_050996405.1 Pyrinomonadaceae bacterium
GATTCCCGACGCGCTGAATTTGATTTTAAACACGGAACAAAAATCGGTTTTTAGCGAAATCGAAAACGCTCTGAATGACGGAAAATATCAGGCGTTTTTGCTGCACGGCGTGACGGGCAGCGGAAAAACTGAAATCTATATTCGGGCGATGACAGCCGCTTTGCAGAAAGAAAAATCCGCGCTGATGCTCGTGCCGGAAATCGCGCTCACGCCGGTTTTTTCCAGACGTTTGCGGGCGGTTTTCGGCGACGAAGTGGCGATTCTGCATTCCAATCTTTCGACGGGCGAACGCTTTGACGAATGGCGCAGAATCCGCAGCGGAAAAGCCAGAATCGCCATCGGCACGCGCTCCGCTGTTTTCGCGCCGCTCAATAATATCGGTTTGATAATCGTTGACGAGGAACACGATTCGTCTTATCGCCAGCACGAATCGCCGTTTTATCACGCGCGCGATGTGGCAATTGTTCGCGCGAATTTTGCCAGCGCGGTCGTCGTTCTCGGTTCGGCAACGCCCGCGCTCGAATCTTTTCACAACGCGCAAAATGGAAAATATATTTATTTGAATCTGCCAAATCGTATCGGCAATCGCCCTTTAGCAAAAGCGGAAATCGTGGATATGCGCGAGGTTTTCAAAGGCGACGGCAAGGATAAAGTTTTTTCGCCCGCGCTGCTCGAAGCCATCGAAGAAACTCACTCGAAAGGCGAGCAATCTATTATTTTATTAAATCGGCGCGGGTTTTCGTCGTTCGTTTTGTGCCGTTCGTGCGGCGAATCAATTCGCTGTAAAAATTGCGAAATCACTCTGACTTTTCACAAACGCGAACAGGCTTTAATTTGTCACTACTGCAACGCCCGCGCTCGCGTTCCGCAAAAATGTCCCGCTTGCGACTCGAAATTTATTTTCTTTATCGGCGAAGGCACGGAACAGGTTGAAGATATTCTGCGCCGCAAATTTTCTAATTTGAAAATTGCGCGGATTGACCGCGACACGACGCGAAAGCGGAAAACTTTTGAAAATACGCTGATTGATTTTTCCGAACATAAAATTGATATGCTCGTCGGCACGCAGATGCTTGCCAAAGGTCATGATTTTCCGAACGTCACTTTGGTCGGTGTCGTGTCGGTTGACGCAGGTTTAGGAATGCCGGATTTTCGCGCCGCCGAGCGCACGTTTCAACTTTTAACGCAGGTCGCGGGGCGCGCGGGACGCGGAATTTTGCAAGGGCGCGTGATTATTCAATCGTTTTACCCGACGCATTATGTTTTGCGCCACGCCGTCACGCAAAGTTACGAAAATTTTTACGCCGAAGAGATAAAATTTCGCCGCAATTTGAATTATCCGCCGTTTTTTGCTTTGGCGTGCATCACGATTCATCACGAAAATCACGCTTACGCTTTCGACAATGCACAGCTTTTACGCGAGTGTTTAAACCGCGCGAATACGGAACGAAAGGCAAGAATTCTGGGCGTTGCGCCTGCGCCGATTGCCCGCATCAAAGGCGAACATCGTTTTCAAATTTTGATAAAATCCGTTAATCGTAAAAAATTGCGTGAACTGCTGGATTTCGCTCTGGCGGAAGCGCAGGAAAAGGCTTGCGATTTGCGGATTGTGAATGTCGAAATTGACCCTGTAAATTTACTTTGAAGCGTTTCGCCTGCCGAATTCGACTTCATTGTAAATTTCCGCTAAAGAAATCTGGCAATTGATTGAAGCTAAATTTAAAATTTCTTCCGGTTCGCGCAAAACCCGCAATCGCCAGTCTTCGCCTTCAGCTCGCGTATAATGCTCGACACGCGTTTCGTCCTGTTCAATCAAAATATAATCGGTGATTGTTTCTAAAACCGTGTATGAATCAAATTTTTCGTTGCGGTCTTTGAGTTTGGTTGATTTGGAAAGCATCTCGACCACCACTTTCGGATTGAGCAAAACATCGCGCTTGCCGTCCTCAAAATTTCTTTCGCCGCAAGAAATAACAATATCGGGATAATAATAATTTCCCTGCTTCGCTTTGACGCGCATATCGCTGGCAAAGGTGCGACACGAATTTTTCCTCGCCTGCAATCCGAGTCCTAAAAATAAATTCGACGCAATGATATTGTGCCGTTCGCTCGCGCCCGCCATCGCTGCGATTTCGCCGCCGATAAATTCGTGTTTTCTTTTCGCCGCGCGTTCAAATTCGAGATATTCCGCGTCGGTTGTAATTTCGGCTTTTTTATATGCCAAATTTGATTTGCTCATAAACTTTTCCGAAACGATTTTAAACCATTTCGGAATTTGACGAAAATTATTTTATTCAAAAAAGAAACCGCAGATAGATTTAAGAATCTACTTGCGGCAGTTTTATTTCTAACGATAATTTTAATTAACCGATTGCGATTTAACTTCCGCCTGATTAAATCTGATTTGCGCGTAGATTTCCGCGAGCGAAATTTTGCAGTTTATCGAATCGAGCGTGATGATGTCTTCGCGGTCGTTATAAATTTTGTAAATCCATTGTTTGGCGTTTTGTTTGGCGTAATGCTCGACGCGCATTTCGTCTTCTTTGACCAGCAAGCATTCGCGGATGCTGTCCATTGCCAGATAACTTTCCAGTTTGTCGCGCTTGTCCTGAAACTGCGCGCCATTGGAAAAAATTTCGACGACAATAGTCGGATTAAGTAAAACGTCGCAATCGCGGTCGGTAAAAGAGGGGTCGCTGGCAACTAATACAGCATCGGGATAACAGAATTGTTTGTCGCTTAGACGAACGCACATATCGCTCGAATAAATTTCGCATTTCTGCCCGCGCGAACGGCTGCCGATGGCGATAACGGTGTTTGTTCCGATTAAATTATGCGTCCGGTTTGAACCGGCGGTGGCTAAAATTTTACCGTCGAGAAATTCGTGTTTGTTCGCGCTCCGGCGTTCCATTTTCAAATACTCTTCGGTGGTATAATTTTTGTCCTTCTGGAATAAATTCTTCTCACTCATAACTATTTGTTCCTTGATTTAGATTACAGGTCGGATTTTGGGGATACCGAACAATTCCGCGAATTTTTCGATTATGATTTTCAGGTGCTTTTCACCGGACTTTTGAAACCTGCGATTTAAATCTTAGCATATTTGAGAAGGTCATAGCGAAATGTAAAAATGGCTTTTCACAGTTTTTAATGAAAGGCGCAATTTCGTTCTTACTTTGAATTTTGTTTTAAGCCGTTGTCAAAAAACATTTTGTTTCAAACCAGCAGCGCGGGCAGAAAAGATGGTTTTTCCTTTCTTCCGCTGAAAACTCCGCGCTCATTGGAAGACGTTCGACCGTAAATTTTTCGTCGCTCGTTAATTCATTCCAGTATTTCAAACGATGCCCGCAGCGCGGACACATTTTTTCGTTTCGGATTTCAAACATTTTTGCCTTTTCTCCGTATAAAAAGTAATATCGTCAAAGTTTTATCAATTCATTATTAAATTTATCAGATGAAAAATAGAGTCTTTTTGCTTGCCGCAATTTTTCTGCTGGCAGCTTTTGTTTCCGCTTCGGCGCAGAATTTCGAGTCGAAGGATAATCCGAAGTTCGATTTTTACACGCGCGGCGATTATCGCACGGAAGTTCCGCGCCCGCAGGCGATTTTGCGCTACGATGTCGGCGATTTTAATACGACCTACGCGCAGATGGAAAAGGTTATCGAAGCGATTGCCGAGTCTGCGCCCGACCGCGTGAAAATTTTCGACATCGGCGAAACAAACGAACATCGGATGCAGCATATTATTGCGATTTCCGCACCCGAAAATGTAGCGCGGCTCGACGAAATCAGGGCGAACAATGCGAAATTAACCGATTCACGCATCACAAATTCAAATCAGGCGAATCAGATTATTCAAAACAATCCGATAATTTGCTGGATGGCTTATACGATTCACGGCGACGAATCGGCTTCGTTTGAAACGCTGATGCAGGTTATTTATCAGCTTGCCGCGTCGAACGAACCCGCGACTTTGGACGTTTTGAAAAACACGGTGACTTTGATTGTGGCGACGGAAAATCCTGACGGACATGAGCGTTTTGCGACCTGGTATAATTCCGTTGCGACGGGCGACGCGAATCGAAACGCGATTGAACACCGCGAACCTTGGAGCGTTTACGGGCGTTTGAATCATTTTCGTTTCGATTTAAACCGCGACAACGTTGCCGCCACGCAAATCGAAACGCGCAACCTGGAAAAGGCTTTTTTTGAATGGAATCCCGAAATTTCCGCAGACCTTCACGGTCAGCCGTCGCAGTATTTTTTCCCGCCCGATGCGCTTCCCATCAATCCGAATTTTCCGCAGCCTGTAACAAATAAGTGGCTCGACGTTTTCGGCAGAGCCAACGCCGCGCAGTTCGATTCGCGCAAATGGGATTATTACGTCCGCGATATTTTCGATTTATTTTACGTCGGCTACTGGGATTCGTTTCCGGCTTTGAACGGTGCGACGGCGATGACTTACGAAACCGACGGCGGCGGTTTTAAAGGTTTGCGCTACACGCGCGACGACGGCACGATTGCGACGTTTCGCTCGGCAATCGCTAAACATTTTGTGACCTCGATGACGACTCTGGAGACGGCGGCGAAAAACCGCGCGGCGCGGCTTCAGGATTATTATGATTACCGGCGCGCGGCGATGAGCGAACTTGTCGGGGAAAAGATGAAACGCATCGTCATTGACCCGTCGAAAGACCGCGTAAAAACAGCGGAATTAATAGAAGTTTTGCAGCGAATGAAAATCGAAGTTGGCGTGGCAAATTCGCCTTTCACGTCAAACTCGGCGCACGATTACGACACGAAAAGTTCCGTCGCCGTCCGACAATCTTTTCCGCAAGGCTCATATATTATTGATTTAAACCAGCCGCAAAAACGTTTGATAAAAGCACTTTTGGAACAGGACACGCCGCAGGATAAAGCGTTTGTTGACGATAATCTGGCGCGTTTCCGGCGCAACGAATTGCGCGGCAAAAGCCAGCAGAAAGAAGATTACGGATTTTATGACATCACGGCTTGGAGTCTGCCGCTCGCGTTCGGCGTTGACGCTTTTTGGACGGAAGACGCGGGCGGCGCGAACGTTTCGCTCGTCACCGCAGATTTTTTGGCGAATGCCAAACTCGGAGATGTTTCAGGACGCGCTCAAGTCGCTTACATCATCCCGTATGAAACCGACGCGGCGGGCGCGTTTGTTCTGCGTTTAATGAAAGAAGGCTTTCGCGTTGCGGTTGCCGCCAAACAAATGAACGCGGGCGGTCGAAATTGGAATCGCGGAACTTTCGTCGTGCGCGTGACGCGCAATCCCGAATCGGTTCACGAAGCCGTCGCGCGTTTGTCAAAAGAACTCGGCGTAAATGTCGTCGCCGTCAATTCCGGTTATTCGGAAGAAGGCGATACGCCCGTCGGCGGCGAATCGGTCGTTTCATTGCAATCGCCGAAGATTGCGATGGTCGCGGACGAAGCCGTTGATCAGACTTCTTACGGCGCGATGTGGTGGACGTTTGACCGATACGGCATTGATTTTACGCCGTTGACAGTTGCCAGCATCAAATCGGGCGCGTTGAAAAATTATACGGTTTTAATTATGCCCGACGGCTCGGCTGGAAGATATTTCAGCCTGCTTGGAAGCGGCGGAGTCTCGACGCTTAAGGGTTGGGTTTCCGGCGGCGGAACGCTGATTACGATTCGCGGCGCGTCGGTTTTCGCGGCTTTAAAAGATGTCAATTTAACTTCGTCGCGGCTGGTCGGCAGTGATGACGACGAAGAAAAGGGAAAGACGGATTCAGACGAAACCGACAAACGTAAAGAAGTTGAATCCGCGCCCGCGCCTTCGCCGTCTCCAACGCCCAAAGCGAAAAAATCGCCTCTGCCCGAACCGTCGCCGACACCTGACAACAAAACCGACAAACAAGATTGGCAGGCACCGAATCTGCCGCCGATTGCGTCGCCGTCGTCGAATAAAGGACAAGTTCCCGAAGCGATTCCGGGTGCGATTATGCGGGCGACTGTGGATAGAACGACTTATCTGACTTACGGATTGGAGGACGAAAATTTACCCGTTCTGCTTTCGACCGGATATTTTTTCCGCCCGTCAAAAGAAGGCGCAAACGCCGTCGTGTTTGAAAAATCGCCGAAACGACCGCTCGTGATTTCAGGTTTCGTCTGGGAAGGAAATACGGAGAGATTGTTGAAGGGAACGGCGTATTTAATTGACGAACCGACGGGTGGCGGTCGCGTTATTTTGTTTGCCGAGGAACCGTTTTTCCGCGGGATTTTCCGCTCGATGACGTGCCCATTTTTTAATTCGATTTTGTTCAACGGAACTTTTTAAAGTCCAGAGTCCAAAGTCGGTTAGATTATTTTGAAGTCAGAGAATAAAATTGGTTTAAGGAGCGGGATTTTTTCTTCAAGACTTTGGACTTTGGACTCCAGACTTTAGACTATTTTTATGTTCACGATAAAAGCCAGTTACAGCGATATTTTTGAAGTCGAAGCGGCGGTTGAAAAGGTGCGCGAATTTCTGCTCGATGTCAAAAACTTTGTCGAGTTGATGCCGAGCATCGAAAGCATTCACACCGACGCGAAAGGAATTACGCGCTGGACGATTCGCGCCGAAATTCCTTTTGTCGGCGTGATGAAGCAGATTTTTCCGGTCGAACTTGTCGAAGAAGACGAAGACCGTATTGAATGGTCGCCGGTGGCGGGCGAAAAGCAAAACTTTCTGCGTTACGCGATGGATTTGATTGAAAGGGGCGCGAATAAAACCGCCGTCAAAATTGTTCAAATGGTCGAACTGCGGCGTTCTTCCGCCCGTGATTTGCATACGCTGGCGGGACTCGTCAGCGAAAATTCGATTAGCCGCGAGATGAACAAAACAGTAGCCGAAATGATAAAAATTTTCGTCCGAAAATCGCGTGAGAGATTAGAGAAATAAAGGAGTTGTTTATGAAACCGAAATTGATTTTGTTATTTGTTTTATTGTTTTCCCTCAACGTTTTCGCACAGGTAAATCTGCCGCGCGAATCGCAGCGACAGGAAATTTCGCAAACCGTCGGCGACACGAAAATTTCTATCGTCTATCATCGCCCGAACGTGAAGGCGCGAAAAATTTGGGGCTGTCAGACAAACGACCTGTTGCCTAAAGACGGCGTATCTTATCCGTGTCTTGTGCCGTATGGTCAGGTCTGGCGCACCGGCGCGAACGAAAATACGACATTTGAAGTCAGCAACGATGTCGTCGTCAACGGTCAGAAACTGCCCGCCGGAAAATACGGCTTGCACACGATTCCGAACAAAGACGACTGGACAATTATTTTCAGCAAAGTCAACGATGCCTGGGGAAGTTTTACATACGACCGGAAAAACGACGCTTTGCGCGTCACGGCGAAACCGCAAACCGGCGCGTTTCAGGAAACGATGTCAATAAATTTCGACGGCGTTTTGCCGACCGTAGCCGAAGTCACAATCGCCTGGGAAAATTTGCGCGTGCCGTTCACGGTCGATGTCGGCGATGTCTCCGGCAGAACGCTGACGCAAATTCGCGCGGCGATTCAGAATCGCAAAGCTGACGACATTCGCCCGCTCAATCAAGGTGCGAACTATGTCTTAACTTCAAAAATTAAAAACAGCTACGACGAAGCACTCGGCTGGCTCGACGAATCTTTGAAGTCGAAAGAGACTTTCAGCACGCTGAATCTCAAAGCCAGAATTTTAGCCGAAGCGGGAAGAAAACAAGATGCGATTATTGCGGGCGAAAAAGCCGTTCAAATCGGTAAAGCCGCGACGCCGCCGATAGACACTTCGGCATTGGAAAAACTAATTGCCGACTGGAATGCCGGAAAGTAGATTGAGGTAAAAAGGTAAAAGGCAAAAGTTAAAATTATTTTTGCCTTTTACCTTTTTACTTGTGTTATAAACTCACCTTACGCGGAGAATTGAACAAGGTTAAATTCTCGTAAAGTTTGAAAGGCTGAATGCAGAGCGTTGACATACAATTTTGTTTTCAAGGCAAAATGATTTGTCTTAGTTTCTATTTTCAGCATTTCCAATTTGATATAACCCCGCGCGGAAGCGGCGAAAAAATGATTGGTTTGGGTTTTCTCGATCCGGGTTCTCTGATTTTTCCAAACTGACATTTTGTTTCAATCATTTATGGTAAATTTCCACGTTCCATCTTCTTTGATAAATTGCGGCTATTTGGTCAAATCAGAGTGTTATCTCACTTGAAATCAGATACGAAATACCGACTATTTCATCTTCGTTTGTGAAGATTTGTTTGATTAACAGAGCCGGAAATTCCAATCCTTCCGGGTAAATTTCCAATTCGATATTTTCTTTGCTTTCAAGCGTTGAAGCGGCTGCCCGTTTGCCCGCTTTTTGCCCGCTGAACTAATCTCTCTCTCTTTGCGATTATTTTTGATTGGACAAATCACATCTTTTTTAACTTTTGTTTGATAACCCAGAGGTTTTCCACACTTGAAAATTAAGCAAGCGAACCAGACCTACTTGAATTTGACTTGATTTTTGACAGCTTGTTTAATCATTTCCAATGCCATTAGGTTCTTGGTTTTGTTTGCGCGCGTTTCTGTTTCCGGGTCTTTTTATTCAAGAATTAAAAAAGCTAAATAACAGGATTTGGAAGCCGATTACAGTTGTTGTTTTGGCAATTGGATTTTTATTGAATATGCAATATGGCGGAAGAACATTAGCAGACGAAAGGAGTATTGCGGGGCTTTTGAAAGAACCGATTGCGTGGATGCTGATTATTTCCTTTATTGGTTATTTGATTACTTATTTCTATCGGAAAAGTAGCGACGATAATGCTTCGTTTCAATAAGGCTAGGAGTTACGCAGTTGAACATAAATTCAACAATTTACGAACTGATTTGAGAAGTGAAAATTGCCGCAAGTCTTTTGTTTCCAATGAAGATTTGTTCAATAATGTTTCAACCGCATAACTCCTAAAGGCTTTAGAAAATGACTAAACCTTAAAAGATTTTCTCAGAAAACGGATAATCGACTGTCTGCCTCTGCGGATTTTATATCGCCGAAATCTGCGGGAATAAAAGATTCGGGAAACCATGTGCGCTTTTGATAAAGCTGCATTTCCATTTCCGCTTTCGGCAAAGGTTTTGAGAAAAGATAGCCCTGCGCGTAATCGCAATCTAAATCGCGCAGAATTTCCATCTGTCTTTCGGTTTCGATGCCTTCGGCGATTGACTGCATTTTGAGATTTTGGGCGAGCGAAATAATTGTTTGCAGAATTTCGGAATTTTCGCCGTTGTCGCCGATCGTGTTGACGAATGAGCGGTCAATTTTCAGCGTGTCGAACGGCAGACGATGCAGGTAACTCAAACTCGAATAACCCGTGCCGAAATCGTCAATCGAAAGCAGCACGCCGAGCCGTTTCAGCTTGGTGAGAATGACAATCGTGTGTTCGGCATTTTCCATCGCCACGCTTTCGGTAATCTCCAATTTTAAACAGGCAGGTTTAATTTCGGACGCTTTCAAAACTTTTTTAACTTCTTCGACTAATCCATCCTGAACCAGATGCTTGCCGGATATATTGACGCTGACTATCAAATCAGAATAAACCGGAGCGATTTTTTGCCATTCGGCTAATTGGTTGGTCGTTTCCTGCAAAATCCATTCGGTAATCGGAATAATCAAACCGGAATCTTCGGCAATCGGGATAAATTCGACCGGCGGAACGAAACCGCGTTTTGGGTGCTGCCACCGCAAAAGAGCTTCAAAACCGATAATCGAACCATCTTCGAGCGAAATCAGAGGCTGATAATGCATCGAAAACTCTTTGCGTTCGACAGCAAACCGCAAATCCGATTCGAGCCTGATTTTTCCCAAGAAACGGTCGCGGATTTCCGTGTTGAAAACCGCCGACGCGATTTCCTTATCCTTGGCGTAATGCATCGCAATGTCGGCATCGCGCAAAATTTCTTCGGGCGTTTTGTAATTTGCGTCGAACGGCGCGATACCGATATGCGGCTTGGTAAAAATCCGGTTTCCCTGAACCGAAAAAGGGTCGGTAATTCTCCGGTAAATCCGGTCGGCGTATTCTTCGGCTTCTTCAATCGAAGATAAATTATTGAGAATAATAGCAAATTCGTCTCCGCCGATTCTGGCAACCGTATCTTCTTGATTGACGGCTCTGCCAAGCCTGCTGGCGACCAGTTTTAAAACCTTGTCGCCGATACTATGACCGAGACTGTCGTTGATGTTTTTAAAACGATGCAGATCCAAAAACAAAATAAAATAACTGCTGGATTGCTGAATTCCGATTTCAAATAAAAATTTCAGACGCTCCAGCAAATACGAGCGATTGAAAAGTTTGGTCAGAGAATCGTGCCGCGCCGCGTGTTCAAGAGCGTCTTTGCTTTTTTGCAGAGCGTCGCTTAATTTTTCTTCCTTGGAAAGTTGAACAGCTAGTTCTTCAACATATTTCTCCGCCTGTTCCAGCCGAATGCGCTCGGTTTCGGCTTTTTCGCGCTCGGCTTGTTCGGCTCTCTCTGTCGAAATAGTAGTTTCCCGAATCGAACGACGGAATGTCAGATAAACGGCGGCAAAAACAGCTAGTGATATAGAGAGCGTAACGAAATCGCCCAAAGTAACAAGTTTATAAATAACTCCGGCAATACCCGCGCCTATTATCGATATTAAAGAGATTGAATAACATTCGTTTTTCCAAACTTTCAAAATAGCGGCATCGGTTTTTAAAGCGTAGAAAACTGCGGCAAAAAAGGAACTAAAGAAAAATTGCGATAATGCCAAAATTCCGAGTGTGCTTATCAAACTCGCGGTATCCGAATAGTTCGGAGAAAGTTTGAAAAGTCCAGAGAATACATTCCAGACAGCATAACTAAGCGCAGTTGAAAGGACAGATGCCCCAACGTTGAAAAGAATTGAAAATTGAGAGTAATGCAATCCATTCCGTTTTGCAGAAAAACAGGTAAAGAGCATTTCTACTGCGGCAACAAAAATGGCGGCTTCACCGCCGTAAAGCAGGAAGGTGAGAAAAATCATCGAATCTGAGAAACTTAAAACAAACTTAAAACGCGGCAAGGTCAAAACCGTCTGCGAGGAAACTAAAGCAGTAAAAATTATATATCCAATAAAACGCCAGTCTAAAATTTCGACGTTGAATTTAGTTGCCGCAAAAACGAAAGCAAAGCTGCCGATTATAGCGATAGTAATTTTGTAAAGATTAAAATTTTTTTCCTTATTCGGCATTAACAATGAATTAAAAAAACCAGCAGAAATAAATTAAGAAACGATGGGCAAAAGCGTTTTAATAAACTTAACGTTTCACAAAATTGAAGGACAGAAAAACATCCTTAAACAAAAAATAACATCTTTAGTCAAAAAAAGCTAGCATTATTCCTAGAGAAATCAGAGACGTTGCAAAATAAGAAAAAAAAGGTAGAAGCGGCGGCGAGTAATCGCGTGGTTAATAAAGTAACATCAAATTAGTAACGATAATTCCCTTGTTTTCAAGGATTTATAGGTATTCACGTAATTATTGCTTAAGAAAATAATTTTAGTCTGCTTGGTAAATAGTTTGCATATTATGAAGTAAATTAAGTTAATAGAGGGTTTAGCCAGAAGCCAAGCCCACATTTCAGAAAAGGGCAAAAATTATCTTTTAAGGTATAGAAAACTATACAAGTGCGGCATAAAATAGGGGGAAGTTAATATGAAAGGTGTAGCTTGTGGCTAATCATTAAGATTGTAATTAAAATTAACTTAAAGAACTAGGTATTGTGCATTTCGGCAATACCTTTTTATTTTACCATAAGACTTTTTGACGAATCGGGGAGAGCCGTCGTAGAGACTCAATTGATTTCGGCAAAACTTCAAGCAAATAACTGACATCTTCTAAAGTATTTTCCTTGCCGAAACTGAAGCGAATCGCGCCGCGAGCCAGTTCGTCGCTGCGTCCGAGCGCGCGGATGACAGGCGACGGTTCTAGACTTCCCGACGAACACGCCGAGCCGGTCGAAACGGCGATGCCCTGCATATCTAGATTTATCAGAAGCCCTTCGCCTTCGACCTGTCGAAACGAGATATTCGAGATATGCGGCAGCCGATTATCGCGCTCGCCGTTAAAAACTATGTCGGAGATATTTTCGCCGACCTGCGATTCAAATTTATCGCGTAGATTTTTCAATTGTAGAGCGTTTTCCGTCAGATTCTTTTTCGCCAACTCGCAAGCCCTGCCAAAAGCGACGATAAACGGAACATTTTCCGTGCCGCCGCGTCGTTCGCGTTCCTGATGCCCGCCGATATTTTGTTTGTGCAGTCGAGTGCCGCGCCGGACGTAAAGCGCGCCGATGCCTTTCGGAGCGTAAATTTTATGTGCGGAAATTGACAGCAAATCGCAACCGATTTCTTCCGCGTCAACCGAAATTTTCCCAATTGCCTGCACCGCGTCCGTGTGAAACCAAATTTTTTTGCCGTTTTCTTTTAATCCGCGAACTAATTTGCCGATTTCTTCGACTGGCTGAATCGTGCCGATTTCATTGTTCGCCGTCATCACGGAAATTAAAATCGTGTCTTCCCGAATCGCGTTTTTCACGTCTTCGATTTGCACGATGCCGTTTTCATAAACCGGCAAATACGTCACTTCAAATCCGCGTTTTTCCAAATCGGCGCAGACTTCCTTAACCGCCGAATGCTCGATTGCGGAAGTGATAATGTGCTTTCCGTATTTCTCGTTCGCTTCGACCAGCCCGCGAATCGCCAAATTATTCGCTTCCGTGCCGCCGGACGTGAAAACGATTTCCGCAGGACGCGCGTTGATAATTTCGGCGACTTGATGCCGTGCGCGGTCAACGGCGGCGCGTGCTTCCTGCCCGAAAAAATGAATGCTCGAAGCATTGCCGAATTTTTCGGTTAAGAAGGGAAGCATTGCTTCGACGACTGTTTTATCAACCGGCGTGGTCGCGCTGTTGTCCAAATAAATTCTGCGAAACATATTTTAATTTTAGCGCAAATTGTCCGCCGTAGAAAATTATTACGTTTCGATGACAATCTTCGCGCATCTAAAAATGAACTTATCTTGCCCAAAGGCGTAAGTTTAAGATAGATTAGAAGATGGTGAAAACCTTTTGCTTCAATGGCTGAAGTAAATTTTATAACAGGATTATTAAAATGGATTTTACGACAAAAGAAATTTTTAAGCGTTACGCGAGCATTTTGGTCGGCAGACCGATTTCGCCCGTATTTTTGAATATTTTAGTGACAAGCGTCTGCGATATGCGCTGCACGCATTGTTTTTTTACGGAAGAATTAGACGACCGTCCGCGCAAAAAATTGCAGATGAAAGCGAATGAAATTAACAAGATTTCGGAAACTCTCGGCGGCAATCTCGGCGTTTTGGTTTTGGCGGGCGGCGAGCCTTTTACGCGAAAGGATTTGCCGGAAATCGTCCGTTCGTTTTATGAAAACAACAAACTCGATTCGGTTTATTTGATGTCGAACGGGCAGATTCACCAGCGCATTTTTCCCGATGTGACGCGCATTTTGGAAGAGTGTCCGAATTTGAACGTGACGGTCGCGCTCGGCATTGACGGGATGAAAAACGCGCACGAAAAAATTCGCCGCAAAGAGGGAAGCTGGGACAAGGCAATTCATACAGCGCGGATTTTACAGCAAATGAAACGCGAGCAGTTTCCTCAACTCGACATTCAAACCTGCACCTGCGTGATGCGTTCTAACGAAGACACGATTTTCGATTGGTATGATTTTTTGAAATACGATTTAAAGCCCGACAAAGTAAATATCAATTACATTCGTCCGCCGTCAGCCGACCCGAACGAATTAAATTTTGACCACAAACGCTACGGCGAATTATCGCAGATGATTCTGGACGACACGAAAAATTCCGCGCTGAAAAATAATTACGGCGGAAAATCGGGTTATTTCAAAGCCGCCGTCGATATTTATATGCACGGTTTAATTTCAAAAACCAAAGAAGAAAATAAAGCGCAGTTGAAATGTTATGCCGGAAGCGCGGGCGCGGTAATTTATGACACTGGCGCGCTTTCGTCGTGCGAAAATAAACCTGATGTTTTGAATCTGCGCGATTATGACTGGGATTTTCAGGCGGCTTGGAAAACGGAGTTGATGAAAAAACGTCGCGTCGAAGTCGCCAACGGCTGTTACTGCACGCACGAATCGAATTGTTATTATCCGAGTCTGGCTCTGAATCCGGGACATCTTGTAAAAATCAAACGTCTCGAAAGCCAGATGAAAAAAGCTGCGAAAAATCTCGACACGAACCGTCCGCAGGCGGAAGGCGTTACCGTCAAAGCATAAACTTTATGAACTGGAAGGAAGTTACGGAAAATCCGAATTTGCGCGACCTGCCGTTTAAGATTGAGTTAAATGAGTGGGGACACATCGTTATGAATCCTGTAAAGCTCAACCACTCTGTTTATCAAGGTGAAATTATCAGCCAATTGAGAATGTTAAACCCTGATGGAAAAGTTCTCGCCGAATGCGCGGTTTGGACTCGGAAGGGAACAAAGGTGGCTGATGTCGCCTGGCTTTCCGATGAACTTTGGAAAAAACAGAAAGGCAAGACGGAAGCCCAAATTGCGCCCGAAGTTTGCGTCGAAGTTCTTTCAATGAGCAATTCAGAATACGAAATGAAAGAAAAACGTAAATTGTATTTTGAACAGGGCGCGAAAGAATTTTGGATTTGCGACGAATACGGCAATATCAGTTTTTACAGCGCGAAACGAAAGTTGGTGAAGTCAAAAATGTTTCCTGAATTTTCCGTTAAAGTCGAAATTTAATGCAGCAAAATGCTCCGAAAATTTTGATTATTTCATCCGACACGGGCGGCGGACACCGTTCGGCGGCGGAAGCGATTGCTGACGGTTTGCAGAAATTATGGAAGGGCGAATCTTTTGCCGTCCGCACTATTAAAGCCGTCGAAGAATCGCATCAAGTTACGAAAAAACTCGTCAATGTTTATAATTGGATTTTAAAAAACAAACAGCACTGGATGAAATATCTCTATTGGACGATGAATAAAATTCGACCGGAAACACGCGAATTTTTTCATAAAAGATGTATCGGTTATCTGCGTGAACCGTTTGAAAAATGGTGTCCGCATATCGTCGTCAGCGTCCATCCGATGACGCAGCATATTTTTGCGAGAATTTTAAAGGAATTGAATTTAGCCGAACAAATTCCGCTCGTCACGGTCGTCACAGACCCGTGTTACGGTTTTTGGAAAGGCTGGGCGTGCAACGATGTTTCGCTTTATTTAGTTGCAAACGAAGATGCCCGACGACAGTTAATTGACTACGGAATTCTGCCCGAAAAAATTAAGATTTCGGGAATGCCCGTGCATTCAAAGTTCCACGAAGTCAACGAAAAAGACGCGCAGAACGCTCGAAAAATGTTTGGTTTAAATCCCGATAAATTTACGATTTTCGTCAATGCCGGTTGGGTCGGCGGCGGCAACATTCCGCAGATTTTTAAGGAACTTGTGCGCGGAGATTTGGACGTTCAAGCCGTTTTTCTCGCGGGAAAAAATGAAGAACTGAAGCGTGAAGCCGAAGAAATTGCCAAAACCGCAAAATTTCCGGTGAAGGTCATCGGTTATTCAAACGAAATCGAAAAACTGATGCAGTCGGCGAATGTTATGATTAGCAAACTCGGCGGTTTGACGACGTTTGAAGCTCTGGCTTGCCGCCTGCCGATTATCGCCGACGCGACCACGCCGCCGATGCCGCAGGAAGCCGGAACGGTTAATTTAATCAGAGAGAAAGGCGCGGGAATTCTTTTGGAAAAATCTTCTGACATTGTGCCGACGATTCAAGCTCTGTTAAACGATTCAAACAAATACGCGGCGATGAAGGCGGCGACCGTCAATCTGGCGATTCCGAATTCGACACAAAAAATCATCGAGGAAATCACGGCGCTGCTGCCCTTTAAAAACGAACCGGCGAAACCGCGAGCCATTGCCGCCTGAAAAATTATTTTGTCTTTCCAACTTGTCAGTTTCCCGCAATTTCATTAACCTTTTTATTTGATTTAGGATTCAAGATTCAGAATTTAGGATTCAAAATAGTAATCAAGAATCCTGAATTTTGAATC
Organism: Pyrinomonadaceae bacterium; assembly: GCA_050996405.1. Taxonomy (GTDB): domain Bacteria; phylum Acidobacteriota; class Blastocatellia; order Pyrinomonadales; family Pyrinomonadaceae; genus JBPCRW01. Next base: position 16,123 of record JBPCRW010000114.1, read on the forward strand.
CCGAATCTTGAATAAAGGAGAAATAATTTTGAGTCTTTTACTTGAAGGAAAACGCGCCTTTGTGTCGGGCGGAACGCGCGGAATCGGCGCGGCAATCTGCGAAGTTTTCGCCCGCGAAGGCGCGGATGTCGCTTTCAATTACCATTCGCGCGACGA
>JBPCRW010000133.1:0-23037 GCA_050996405.1 Pyrinomonadaceae bacterium
TATAATTAAACTTTAAGTTTTCACTTTACTAGTGAGAGGATGAACAGTAATTATGCCAAAGAGAACATTTCAACCGAACAATCGCCGACGCGCCAAAAAACACGGCTTCAGAGCGAGAATGGCGACCAAAAACGGGCGCGCCGTCCTGAAACGCCGCCGCGCCAAAGGACGCAAAGTATTAACCGTGAAACACTATTAAATTTCCGCTTGCCGAAAACTGAGCGACTGCTGAAACGGCGCGATTTTTTAAAGATTTACGCCGAAGGAAAACGTTTTGAGAGTCGTTTGCTGACGGCTTTCATTTTGCCTTCAAAATCTTTGCAGCATCGTGCCGGATTCACGGCAACGAAAAAAGCAATCGGAAAAGCGCACGAGCGAAATCGCTGTAAGCGTCTGCTTCGTGAAGCGTTTCGTTTGAGCAAAATAGAACTGGGCGAACTTGAAAACAAGTATGATTGGGTTTTGAACGCGAGGCGCGGTTTGTTGCGCGTCAAACTCGAAAAACCTTTGCAGGATTTTCAGAAAATTATCGCCGCCGTAAAAAAAAGCGAATCGGAAAGGGCGGAGAAAACGTTGCCGATTGAGGCTCAAAAGCAATGAAGTTTTTGGTTTTGGATTTTTTGAGGCTTTACAAGACGTTTCTTTCGCCTTTTTTGCCGTCTGCCTGCCGGTTTGAGCCGACCTGTTCGGTCTATGCGACGCAGGCAATCGAAAAATACGGCGGGATTCGCGGAACTTGGCTCGGCGTAAAACGTATCTTGCGCTGTCAACCATTTTGCAAAGGCGGCTATGACCCGATTCCATAAATTCAAAATGTAAAATTCAAAATTTGATAATCGCATTTTACATTTTACGTTTTGAATTTTGCATTGATTAAAGATGTCAGATAACAAACAATCAACTCAACTGCGTTTTATGCTCGCCGCCGTGCTGTCGCTTCTGGTGCTGTTCGGCTGGGGCTATTTATTTCCGTCAAAAAAACCTGCGAACGATAATACGAATACGGCGCAAACGTCGGCAACGCCGACTCCCGCGCCCGCCAGCCAAACGCCGCAGTCCGTTCAAACTCAAACAGTTGCCGCAACTGCCGATAATACGCCGGGCAAAACTTTAACGATTAAGTCGCCGCTTTACGAAGTCAAAATTGATTCAAAAGGCGCGCTGGCGACGAGTTGGATTTTGATTAAAAATGTTTATGACCATCACGAAAAATTGCTTTATGCCGACGGCTCGAACGGAGCAACTCCGAAACCTCTGGAATTGATTTCGCAAAAGGCTCTGGAGACGCGGGAAATCCCGTTTCGGCTTTCGACCGGAGACGCGAATCTCGACGCGGCTTTGAACGACCGCAATTATCAAATTTCAATACCGGATGAAACCGTAAATCTGAACGGTTCGGATGCAAAGCAAATTGATTTCGTTTTGAATGACGAAGCGAATAATTTGCAGGTCGTGAAAAGTTTCGTCTTTCACGCGGACAGTTATTTGACGGATTTAAGCGTAAAAGTTTTGCGCGGCGGGCAGCCTGTTCCGAATACAAAACTGGCAATCGGCGCGAGCATCGGCGACCAGGCAGTTATTGCGAATAATTCTTATCACATTGAGCCGGAAGCGGTTGCCTTTACAAATAACGGGGTCGAACGCCACGCGGCGGCTTCGATGTTCAAAAATAAGGATGACCAGCAAGGCAGTTTGGCAATCGGCGGCGATGTGGATTGGGCTGGCGTTGGCGATACATATTTTGCGATGGCGGCGATTCCGGCGCAGAAAACTCAAGGATTGGAAATCAAAACGTCAAAATACGAAGTTGAAACCGCGCCTTTTTATGACGGTATTATCGCCTGGATAACGCGAAATTCGACGACGAAAGTTACAAAGCATTTGACGACCGCTTATGTGCCGATTATCGCCGATGGCTCTGTTAATGAAATCTATACCGGCTCGAAAGATTATTTCACGCTCAATTCCTACAACAGTATTTTAACTAACAGCGTCGGCAGAACGATTGATATTGAAGATTTTATCAATTACAGCAATTGGAGCTTTCTTCGGACGTTTATTAAACCGCTTTCTATCTTACTTTTGCGGGCGTTGAGTTTGATTCACGGCTTTGTCGGAAATTACGGCGCGGCGATTATTATTTTCACGCTGATTTTCTATTCGATTTTCTTTCCGCTTCGCTGGTATCAATCGAAATCCTTCAGAAAAGCGCAGGGCAACGCGCCGAAGATGAAGGAAATTCAAGACCGTCTGAAGGAATTGCAGAAAAAAGGCGTGGCATCGGACGACCCGCGAATGCGCGAAGTTCAAATGGAACAGTTGCGTTTGACGAAGGACGCGCTTCCGATTGGCGGCTGTTTGCCACTGCTTTTGCAGATGCCTCTATTTTTTGCTTTTTACACAGCCGTGACGATTTCGATTGATTTTCGTCAGGCATCTTTTTTGTGGTTGCCGGATCTTTCGGCGGCTGACCCGTATCACGTTCTAAACTTTTTATTCGCGGCTTCGATGGCTGGTTCGATGATTTTTACGCCGACCACGCCGACCGTGACAACCGAACAGAAAACGCAGCAGAAAATGATGACCTATATGATGCCGCTAATGATGTTGTGGCTGATGTGGGGTTCACCGGCGGGACTTCTTCTTTACTGGTTTTTTGGTAATATTGTCAGTTTTGTCCAGCAGTTTTTTATTAACCGGATGAACAAAACCAACGCGCCGCCAACCGAAATTGAAGTCAAACCTTTGAATAAAAAAGTGAAACTTTCCACATCCTGAAGTTTTTAGTTGCCGAATTTTAAGGAATTTTATGAACGAAACTTGCCAAAATGCCGAACAATTTTTGACCGAATTATTAACAGATTGGCGTTTTGATTTGAGCGTTTCAAACCGCGAAACCGAAGAAGGCTGTCTATTTGATTTAAGCGGAAACGATATTTCTTTGTTGTTAAATGAGAACGGTGAAATGCTTGACGCTCTTGAAGTTTTGCTGTTTCAAATTTACGGCAAGGAAATTGACCGCTCGCAAAGATTTGTCTGCGACGCGGACGGTTTTCGCCAGACGCGCCATGCTGAACTTCAGGCAATGGCGCGTTTTGCCGCGCAAAATGTTCGTAAAGACGGCAAACCTTTTACCTTCGGAAAATTAAATTCGACCGAACGCCGCGTCATTCATTTGACTTTAGTAAATGAACCGGATTTGCAAACCGAGTCAGTCGGCGAAGGCAGGGAACGCAAGCTTCAGGTCCGTTTAAAGTAATTAAATAGAAAATTTATCGCGGAGAATCGGGAATTTATTTTTTCCCAATTCTCTTTTTGATTTTATGAGCCATGACACAATTGTCGCGCTTGCCACACCTTTCGGACGAAGCGGCATCGGCGTTATTCGTCTAAGCGGCGATGCCGCGCTTGAAATTATCCGTAAATTAACCGACGACAAAAATTTTTCTCCCGTTCCGCGACAAGCGACTCTGAAAAAGATTTTTTCGCCCGTCGATAGAAAATTGACGGACGAAGTTTTAATTACTTATTTTAAATCTCCGCAATCATTTACGGGCGAAGATGTCGTCGAGATTAGCTGTCACGGCTCGCCGGTTCTGATTCGTCAAATTATCGATTACTGTTTAAAATTCGATGCGAGATTAGCCGAAGCCGGAGAATTTTCTTTGCGCGCGCTTGCCAGCGGGCAAATCAATTTAAGCCAGGCGGAAGCGATTCGTGATTTGATTGACGCTCGGACGGTTTCGTCTGCAAAACAAGCCGTCCGTCAATTGCAGGGCGAACTTTCTAATTCCTTGCAGCCTTTAAAAGATAGTTTGCTGGATGTCATTGTAATTTTGGAATCGGCACTGGAATTTGTCGAGGATGATTTACCCGATTACCAAATCGAAAATATAAAGGTTGAGTTGACCGAAATCTCCGATGAATTGGGCAAAATGGCTTCTACTTTCCAAGTCGGCAAACTTTTGCGCGAAGGATTGAGAGTAACGCTCGTCGGACGACCGAACGTCGGTAAATCCAGCGTTTTCAATGCCTTAATTGGACACGACAGGGCAATTGTGACGGAAATAGCGGGAACAACACGCGACAGCCTGCACGAATCTCTGACTATTGACGACATACCGATTTTTCTAATCGACACGGCGGGTTTGCGCGAAACGGTCGATACGGTCGAAAGCATCGGTGTCGAGCGAACAAAACGGGTTATGGCGGATTCCGATTTGGTCATCGCCGTTTTAGATGGCTCACAGCCGATAACTACTGAAGATAAAGAAGTTTTAGATTTACTGGACGATTTCCGAAGCATTGTCGCCGTCAATAAAATTGATTTGAATAAAAATTCTGGTTTAGTAAAGAAATTTGAAAAATCGAATCTGGTTGAAATTTCCGCCAAAACAGGCGAAGGGCTTGATAAATTGCAAAGTGCCATCATAAAACAGTTCTCACCGCAAACAATTGACGAAACAGGGTTTCTGGTTTCCGACGCGCGGCATTTCGATTTGCTCACACGGGCAAAATCGGAAATAAATTATTCACATCAATTATTGAACGAGAAAGCGAGTGAAGAAATTGTTTTAATCGGGCTTCATAACGCGATGCGATTTTTAGGGGAAATTACAGGTGAAACGACGACGGAAGATGTTTTGACCCGCATTTTTTCAACCTTTTGCGTCGGCAAGTAAGCGACAATAAAAGACAATCATTCGATTATCGCACTCGAAGAAAGATTAAATTTTACCGTGAATATATCGAATGGTTATGAAAGTTTATAAACGAACCTTTTGCGTTTTCCGCCATTCTTTTTTATCCTTTTTCTGTTTTCCGCCTAAATCAAACAAGGACAAATAGATGCCTCGATTAACACAAGCCGAAATCCGCAATAACGCCGTCGCCTTTGTTCACGAATGGAAAGGCGAATCACGCGAACGCGGCGAATCGCAGACCTTTTGGAATGAGTTTCTAAATATCTTTGGCATCAAACGCCGACAGGTCGCCGTGTTTGAAAAAGCCGTCAAAAAGAATAATCAGAACACCGGCGCGATTGACCTTTTTTGGAAAGGCGTTCTTTTAGTTGAGCATAAATCGCTCGGAAAGAGTTTTGATAAAGCGTCGAGCCAAGCCTTTGAATATCTCGAAAACTTGCCGGAAAACGATTTGCCGGAAATTGTGTTGATTTCTGATTTCGCCAAATTTCGCCTGTTTAATCTTGAAACACACGAAGAAGTTGAATTTCCGCTTGAAGAACTGCCGAATCAAATTCAACTTTTCGGCGCGATTTCCGGTTACCAGAAACGCGAATATAAAGAGCAAGACCCTGTAAATATCCAAGTTGCCTTAAAACTCGGAGAGCTTCACGATGCCTTGCTTGCAAGCGGTTATGACGGGCATAAACTCGAAGTCTTTCTTGTCCGTCTTGTTTATTGCCTGTTCGCGGACGATACGGGCATTTTTCTGCCGCGCAGTTCGTTTCTCTATTTTCTTGAAGAAAAAACGGTTGAATCGGGCGCGAATCTCGGCGCGATGCTTCAATTGCTTTTTCAGATTCTGGACACGCCCGAAAATCAGAGGCAAAACACGATTGACGAAGATTTGCGGCAGTTTCCATACGTCAACGGCGAACTTTTTCGGGAAAGAATGGATTTGCCTTTCTTTGACGCGAAGATGCGGCGGATTTTGATTGAAGCGTGTTCTTTTGATTGGAGCAAAGTTTCGCCCGCGATTTTCGGCTCTTTGTTTCAATCGGTGATGGACGCGGACAAACGCCGCAATCTGGGAGCGCATTACACATCCGAAAAGAACATTTTAAAAGTCATTCGCGGGCTTTTTCTCGACGAACTCGACACGGAATTTGAAACTATCAAAAACAATCAAAACAAACTGCGCGAATTTCATCAAAAACTTGCGCGGCTTCGATTTTTTGACCCCGCTTGCGGATGCGGGAATTTTCTGGTTATCACTTACCGCGAAATTCGCAGTTTGGAAATCGAAATTTTAAAACAGTTGCGGGAATTGACGGGCAAAGGGCAAATGCTCGATGTCAGCATTCTTTCTTTGATTGACGTTGATTCGTTTTACGGCATCGAGACGGAAGAATTTCCGGCGGAAATTGCGCGTGTCGCTTTGTGGTTGACAGACCATCAAGCGAATATGAATCTTTCGGCGGAATTCGGACAATCTTACGCCCGCCTGCCGCTTAAGAAAAGCGCGAACATCGTTCACGGCAACGCTCTGCGAATTGATTGGAACGAAGTTTTATGCGGAAGCCCGCACGAAGTAAGGGTGCAAGATGCTGACGAAAAACACACTTACTCCGTGCGTGTTTCTGCCTTCGACGGCAACGAAACCGAAACAACGCTTTACATTTTAGGTAATCCGCCGTTTGTCGGAAAACAATTTCGCAACGAACAGCAAAATGCCGATATGGATTTGGTTTGTTCGGATGTCAAAAATTATCGCCTGCTTGATTATGTTTCGGCGTGGTATATCAAAGCCGTAAAATTTATCGAAAATACGAAAATTAAGGTTGCTTTCGTTTCGACAAATTCAATTACGCAAGGCGAACAAGTCGGCGTTCTTTGGCAGTATTTACTTGAGAAAGGCGCAAAAATTCATTTCGCTCATCGCACATTTCGATGGAACAACGAGGCAAAAGGGAAAGCGGCTGTTCATTGTGTAATTATTGGTTTTGCGAGTTTTGACATAAACCGAAAAAGACTTTTTGATTATCAAACACCGATTTCAGAACCTCACGAAATTGAGTGCAAAAACATCAATCCATATTTGATTGATGCTGTCGATTTAATTATTACGAGCCGAACTAAATCGCTTTGTAATGTTCCAGAAATCGTTTTCGGAAATATGCCGAACGATGGCGGACATCTATTGTTTTCAACTGAAGAAAGAAACGAGTTTTTAGCGAAAGAGCCAAGAGCCGAAAAATTTATCAAGCCTTTTTTGGGCGCATACGAATTTATTAATGGCGAAAATCGTTATTGTCTTTGGCTTAAAGATATTTCACCAACCGAATGGCGAAGTTTGCCCGAAGTAATAAAACGGATTGAACAAGTTAAAGAACATCGTTTGTCCAGCACACGCGAAACGACAAAAAGACTTGCTGAAATTCCTTATCTTTTCGGGGAAATCCGACAACCGAACAGCGATTATATTTTAATTCCGTCTGTTTCTTCTGAAAATCGGCGTTATGTTCCAATCGGTTTTTTATCGAAAGACATTATCGCAAGCAATCTTGTTTTGTTCATTCCAAACGCCACGCTTTATCTTTTCGGCGTTTTAACGAGCGCAATGCACAACGCTTGGATGCGGCAGGTTTGCGGACGTTTAGAAAGCCGTTATCGTTATTCAAAAGAAATCGTTTATAACAATTTCCCTTTTCCGCCAGAGCCAATCGAAAAGCAACGCGAACGAGTGGAACGCGCGGCGCAAGGCATTTTAGACGCGCGTCTGAAATTTGCGGACGCGACTCTCGCAGACCTTTACGACCCTTTGACGATGCCGAAAGAACTCTTGGACGCGCACCGCGCAAATGATGAAGCCGTCGATGCTTGCTACGGCGCGAAACGCTTCAAAAACGAACTGGAACGCCTCGAATTTCTGTTCGATTTATATCGTCAATACACAGAGCCTTTGCGAGTTTTAGAAGAACGGGAAACGCGCAAAGCGAAACGGAAACGCAGAGGTTAAGACCGCTTTAATTACACGCTTTTTACGAGAGAAATCTTGACTTTATACCAAATTGCGGTATAGTCAAAATATGGCAATCGAGAGTTTTTCGGACAAATTAACCGAAAAAATTAACGGCGGCGAATTATCCAAGCAAACGCAAAAACTCTTGCCTGCCGAATTGCATCAAAAGGCGCAAATCAAACTGGCAATTTTGGGCGCGGCGACAAGTTTGAATGATTTAATGGAACTGCGCGGAAATAGATTTGAAGCGTTAAAAGGCGACCGCAAAGGACAATTCAGTATCAGAATTAACGACCGATACAGAGTTTGTTTCGAGTGGCGCGGCAATAATGCTTATAACGTGGAAATCGTTGATTATCATTAAAATAATATGAGTTATATTACACCGATTCATCCCGGACTTGTTTTGCAGGATGAACTTGAAGAAATCGGCATCAGCCAATCCGCTTTGGCGGCGCATATCGGAGTTTTGCCGAAGACCATCAATGAAATTTGTAACGGCAAGCGCGGAATTAGCGCGGCAATGGCTTGGAAACTTTCAAAAGCGATTGGCGCAAGCCCTCTTTTTTGGATGAATCTGCAAACCAATTGGGAATTAAGCCAAATTGATGAAATTGCTTTCCAAGAACTCAAAAAAATCGCGGCTTAACGCTTTAAGAATGAACTCGAACGCCTCGAATTTCTGTTCGATTTATTCCATCAATACACAGAGTCTTTGCGAGTTTTAGAAGAACGGGAAACACGCAAGGCAAAGCGCAAAAATCGTTTTGACAAATAGTAGATATGAAAAAGAAAATCTTTGATGAACTGATAGAATCGGTCAATCAAGCACTTGAACACGCGAAAGGCGAAAGAAATGATTTGCGAGAAACTATTCTGGCAAGATATAAAGGGTTCACGGCAAGAATTGAATTTTCCGACGACGATAACGTTTTTGTCGGGCATGTATTAGATATTACTAATATTATCGGCTTTCACGGTGAAACCTTAAACGAAGCGATAAAAGAATTTCACGGAATGATAGATTTTCACATCGAAGTTTGCGAAAAAACAGACACGGCGAAAAGCAGCCGTCAGACATAATGTTATATTATGAGCAATAAATATCGAGTCGGCATTTTGGGAGCGACGGGAACGGTCGGGCAAAGATTTGTTCAGCTTTTGGAAAATCATCCGCAGTTTGAGATTACGGCACTCGCCGCGTCAGACCGTTCGGCGGGGAAAACTTATCTTGCGGCGACACCCTGGAAACTGGCGAGCGCAATGCCCGAAAGCGTTAAGGAAATCGTCGTCCAGCCGATTGAGCCGCCGCTCGAATGCGACATTGTTTTTTCGAGCCTGCCGTCAAACGTGGCGCGCGACACGGAAGAAAAATTTGCCCGCGCCGGATTTCCCGTTATCAGCAATTCGTCGAGCTTTCGGATGGACGAAGACGTTCCGCTGTTGATTCCCGAAATCAATTCGGCGCATCTGGATTTAATCGAATTTCAAAAACAAAAACGCGGCTTCGGCAAAGGTTTTATCGTCACGAATCCAAATTGTTCGGTGATAACTTTCGCGCCGTCGCTCGCCGCCTTGAATCTAAAATTCGGCATCGAATCGGCGATTGTGACGACAATGCAGGCGGTTTCCGGCGCGGGTTATCCGGGCGTGCCGTCGCTCGATATTATCGACAACGTTTTTCCGTATATTTCCGGCGAAGAGCCGAAAGTCGAAACCGAAACGCAGAAAATTTTGGGCAAATCGGCGAACGGCAAAATCGAAAAAGCTGATTTCGCGGTCAGCGCGCAATGTTTTCGCGTCAATGTGACGGACGGACACACCGCTGCCGTGCGCGTTAAATTGAAAAATTCGGCAACGCTCGAAGACGTAAAACAGGCGATGATAGATTTTCCGAAACTCGAACTCCATTCATCGCCAAACCCGTTTATCTACGTTTGCGACGAACCGGATAGACCGCAGCCGCGCCTCGACCGCGAACGGGGAAAGGGAATGTCAATCACGGTCGGCAGGCTTTATCCCGATAATATTTTCGATTATCGTTTTGTTTGTTTGAGCCATAACACGATTCGCGGCGCGGCTGGAGCAGCGATTCTGAACGCGGAACTTTTAATTGCGAAAAAAATAATTTGACGTGAATTATTTAAAAGGAACGTTCGCCGCCGGTGTGCTGAAAGAGCAAAAAACCATAGACGAAGCGACAATGTGAAACAGAGATTTTCAAAATAATTTACCGAATAGTTTCCGCGTTCGCCTTCGTCACATTTTCTCTTTGCCGCTTTTCCTTTCGCGCCGTCGGCGGATATTTTTCTTCGACGGTCGGCGCGTTCGGCAATTTTCTGATTGTGATTTTGCTGGCGTTTTATCTGGCGGTCGAACCGAAACTTTACGCGCGCGGATTCGTCAAACTTTTTCCGAAAAATATCCGCTATAATTGTTTGTAATGAAAAACGAAAAAGAAGCCTACTTGGATTTTATCAAACGCTTTTCGCATCTGATTGGCAAAAATCCGCAGCTTATTAAAACGACTTTGAGCAACATTTTCTCAATGCACGGTTAAATTTTATGACTCCGGCTTTATTTCCAGAATTAGTATTAGACGCGCCCGCCACCGAAGGCGTGAAATACGCCGGTTCAAAACTGCGTATTCTGCCGTATATTTTGCGAATGGCGCGTAAAGTCGAAGCGAAAAGCGTATTCGACGGGTTCTCCGGCACGACGCGCGTTTCACAAGCCTTTGCCAAACTCGATTATAAAGTCATCTCCAACGATATTTCCGCCTGGTCAAAAACTTTCGGATTATGTTATTTGAAAAACAAACGCGGGCAAAAATTTTATCAAGAAATTGTCGAACATTTGAATAATTTGCCGCCGCAAGACGGCTGGTTTAGCGAGCATTACGGCGGCATCTCAAACGGGAAAATTTCATCTGACGCGGACGGTTTCAAAAAACCCTTTCAAATTCACAACACGCGCAAGCTCGATGCCATCCGCGATGAAATTAACAATTTGAAATTGGACGAAACGGAAAAATCGGTTCTGTTGACCGCGTTGATTTTGGCTTTGGACAAAGTTGACAGCACGCTCGGACATTACGCTTCTTATTTGAGCGAATGGTCGCCGCGCTCGTTTCAAACTTTGCGTTTAAAAGTTCCGCAGCTTTTTGAATCGGTCGAGGAAAATGAAGTTTTGCGCGGCGATATTTTCAAAAACCTTGGAACGGTAGAAACGGATTTGGCATATTTTGACCCGCCTTACGGCTCGAACAACGAGAAAATGCCGCCGTCGCGTGTTCGCTACGCGGCTTATTATCATTTGTGGACAAGCATTTGTCTTGACGACCAACCAATGGTTTTCGGCAAAGCAAAACGCCGCGCCGATACTTCCGACGTTTTAGCAAATTCGGTTTTCGAGGAATTTAGAAAAAGCGCGTCGGGAAAATTTATCGCCGTCGAAGCGATTGAGAAATTGTTGAAATTAACGAAAGCGCGATTCGTCATTTTGTCGTATAGTTCCGGCGGACGCGCCACCGCCGAAGAACTCGAATCAATTTTAGCGAGCGCGGGAAAAATTATCGAAATCGCTAAAGTCGATTACAAGCAAAATGTAATGGCTGCAATGCGCTGGACAAATGATTGGATTCGAGAAGTTGAAAAAAATAATCAGGAATATTTATTTTTAATCGAAAAGTAATTAAAAAATGATTGAACGCTACACTTTGCCCGAAATGGGCGCGATTTGGTCGCCGGAAAATAAATTTCAAAAATGGTTAGACGTAGAAATCGCCGTTTGCGAAGTTCATTTTGAAGACGGAATTATACCAAAAGATGCGCTCGCGGAAATAAAATCGAAAGCCGCTTTTACGGTTGAACGCATTAACGAAATCGAAAAAACGACCGACCACGACGTGATTGCTTTTACGACGAATCTCGCGGAAAACATCGGCGCGGCGGCGCGTTTTGTGCATTACGGTTTAACTTCGTCGGACGTGGTGGACACGGCAAACGCGCTTCTTTTAAAGGAGTCGTGCGAAGTTTTACTGTCGAAAATTGACGGACTTTTAGAAGTTTTAAAACGCCGCGCCTTTGAATTTAAAGATACGCCGCAAATTGGCAGAACGCACGGCATTCACGCCGAACCGACTTCGTTCGGATTAGTCTGGGCGTTGTGGTTTTCGGAATTCGAGCGCAATAAAAATAGATTAGAAAAAGCGAAGGAAATTATTTCGGTCGGAAAAATTTCGGGCGCGGTCGGCGCGTTCGCGCATCTCGCGCCGGATGTCGAAGAAAGAGTTTGCGCCAAACTCGGAATCAAAGCGGCGGACGTTTCGACGCAGGTTATTCAGCGCGACCGCTACGCCGAATATCTCTGCACGCTGGCGATAATCGCTTCGAGTTTAGAAAAAATCGCTTTGCAGGTCAGGCACTGGCAGCGCACGGAAGTCCGCGAGGCGCAGGAAAAATTTAAGGTCGGACAAAAAGGCTCGTCGGCGATGCTGCATAAACGCAACCCGATTTTGTCGGAGAGAATTTGTGGAATGGCGCGAACCGTTCGCGCAAATTCCATCGTCGGTTTGGAAAACGTCGCGCTCTGGCACGAACGCGATATTTCGCATTCTTCCGCCGAAAGAATCGTTTTGCCGGATTCTTCCGCCGCGCTCGATTATATGCTGGCGAAAGCGACTTCGCTGCTTGATACGCTGATTGTTTATCCCGAAAATATGCTGAAAAATCTGAACTTAACGCGCGGTTTAATTTTCAGCGGACAACTGCTTTTAGCTCTGACGCAAAAAGGCGTTTCGCGCGAAGACGCTTACGTTTTGACGCAGAGAAATGCGATGAAAGTCTGGGACAAAGGCGGCGAATATCGTGATTTAGTTTTAAATGACACGGACATCCGCGCAAAACTTTCGGCGGAAGAAATCGAACGGGTTTTCGATGTGAAATATTATCTGCGAAACGTCGGAAAAGTTTTCGAGCGGGTTTTCCAGGCAGAAGCCAGCGCGTAGGCAAGGACGTAATTTTTAGACTAAGCGGCAATCAAAGTATTTTGTGGTTCAGGTAAAGAAATCCCTTTTTCCCGATAAGTTTCAATCATTAAGTCCAAAGCGATTTGCGCTTCGCGCAGGGCTTCTTCACGAGTTTCTCCAAAGGCTGAAAGTCCGGGAAACTCCTGACAAACGACAACGAACGCTTCATCTTCATCGCTCCAAAAAATTTGTAATGCATATTTATTTTTCATCGCTCAAATTTGAAATCGCTCGTAGCAATTGTTTAACTTTATATGGTTTAGCTTTGCCTTTGAAATCCTGAAAATTCAGCAAACGGTTTCGTTCAATTTCCAAGTTTGAATTTTCATAAAGAATGTGCGACCCGTTTTGTCTTTGAAATTCAAAGCCGTAACATTCAGCCAATTGACAAATTTCCGTAAAGCTAAAGTTATTCGGTGAATTTTTAGCTTTCTCTAGTAATTTATCACATTTGCTCATTGAAAATTAAAAAGCGAGAGCCGAAACTCTCGCCATTTCTAAATTGAAACTCAAATTAGTTTGACCATTTATCAGCTAAATCGCCAATAACAGGCAACTTAATTGATTGTCCTTGATAGGCTTTAAAACCAAGGAAAATAAATAAGGCAATTGCCGCAACAAGTATTAAATACGGTAATGTTCCAATGACGAAAGAGCCAATAATTCTGGCTGAAAAACCGAGAAACATATTAATTACGAAAAGAACCAGCCAAAGACCGATTGCTTGAATCGCATCAAAGCGCACTGAGCGATTGGTTTTATCAGTAATAAGAACGATAATGCTTAGAATTACGCCAATACAGCAAATTGGTGCTAAAGCGTAACAAAGCAGACTAGCTACATTAGCATCAAGACCTAATGCAGATTTACCACCAGACATATTTTGCATTTTTGTAATCTCCTTTTTAACTAGAAAAAATTTATTTGATTGCCGGACTTGGCAAAAATCTTATACCAAGACGAAAATATAGACAAGATAGTTTCGACAAATTTGCAGAAGAAATTTTTTTAAAATAATGAAAGCAAAAGTTTATGTAACCTTAAAACCGGGAATTCTTGACCCGCAGGGCAAGGCGATTCATCATTCGGTCGAACTGCTCGGATTTGATAAAATCGAAGACGTGCGGCAGGGAAAATATTTTGAAATCGCGCTCGATTCTGAAATGACAAACGAACAGGCAAAGGAAAGTGCCGAACAAATTGCCAAAAATGTTTTGGCAAATCCCGTGATTGAAGATTACCGAGTTGAAATTGGATGAATGCCGCAGTTCCTGATTTAGCCGCCGTTTTGCGCGTTTTAAATTCGATGCGCGAGCAAAAAATAATTTCGCGCTACGCTATCGGCGGCGCGGTCGCGGCGATTTTCTACGTCGAACCGCGTGAAACATTCGATTTGGATATTTTCTTTATTCTTGAGCAGCAACCGTCGAACGATTTTTTGCGGCTTGAAACGATTTACGATTTTGCGCGAACCCAAAATTTTGAAATCGAATCTGAATTTATACGGATACACGGTTGGGCGGTGCAGTTTTTTGAAAGCGAAACGCCGCTCTGGAAAAAAGCGGTTGAAACGGCGCGAGAGGTGAGATTTGAAACGGTTGAAACTTTTGTCATCGCGCCGGAATATCTGGCGACGATGATGGTCGAAGCCGGCAGAAATAAAGATTGGATTCGTTTAGCGGATTTTTGGGAAGCCGAAATTTTGGACAAGCAAAAGTTTCTGAAAATTCTGGAAAAGTTCGATTTGTCTGAAAAATGGAAAAAACATAAGTGGAGATTTGAGACAGATGAAAGGCAAAGTTGAAAACCGCAAAACTGAATTTCGGAATTACCAGCGAAATCTGCCGGTCGAGAAAAAAATTGAACAGCTTTACCTGATGCAAACGCGCTATTTGCAAATTTCAAAAAACGCGATTGAACAAGGCTTGAAAAAGAAAACGGCGGAATTTGAACGCGCCTGCCGCTTATCAGGCAAAGAAATTATTTAAACAAATTATGAAATTCGGAGTAATAGTTTTTCCCGGTTCAAACTGCGACCACGACGCTTATCACGTCGTTTCAAAACACATCGGGCAACCCGTAGATTTCGTCTGGCACAAGGAAACGAATCTTTCGGGTTACGACGCGCTGCTCATTCCGGGCGGGTTTTCCTACGGCGATTATTTGCGGTGCGGCGCGCTGGCGAAATTTTCGCCCGTAATGAACGCCGTCAAGGATTTCGCGGCGCGAGGGAAATTCGTGTTCGGCATCTGCAATGGCTTTCAGATTTTGTGCGAAGCCGGACTTCTTCCGGGCGCGTTAATCCGCAACGAAAATCTGCATTTTATCTGCAAGCACGTTTTTCTGAAAGTCGAAAATGATAGAATGCCTTACACGAGCGAAATCGAACCCGATAAAATTCTTTCGATTCCGATAGCGCACGCCGAAGGCAATTACGTCTGCGACGACGAAACCTTTCAAAGTTTGGAAGAAAACAACCAAATTGTTTTCCGTTATTGCGACGAAGCGGGCGAAGTTACGACGGAAGCGAATCACAACGGCGCGCGCTCGAACATCGCCGGAATCTGCAATTTGGACGGAAATGTTTTAGGAATGATGCCGCATCCCGAAAGAGCCTGCGAAAATCTTTTAGGTTCAAACGACGGACGCGGAATTTTTCGTTCGCTGACAAATGCGATTGTTCATTTTTCGCCCGCGTGAAGCGAGATATTTATTTCTTGACAAGCGTCATTGTCCAATTCGGATTGATTGGAATTTCCACTTCGCTTCCGGTCGGCGCGTCGGCTAATTTCCGGGCTTGTTCGGGAAAGCGCATATCTTTATACGGCTCAAAACTCCAATCTTCATAAATACCGATTGGCAACGTCAAAAGAAATAAAGCGGCAAAAGTTCGCAGGTAACGGTTTGAAGTTTGAGCGGCGGTAAAAATCAAAGATAAAATAAATCCGAACATCGGAATAAGCCAGTAACGATTTCCTCTATACGGCAGCCACAATTCCTGCCATTGCGGTTTTTCCTGCACGACAGCGGGCGAGAGCAGCGCGCCCAGAGTAATCAATCCGGCGAACAACAAATATAATTTTAATTCCGGTTTCCCTTTCCAGACGGCATATGCGACCGGCAGGCAGCCCGCTATCGTCACCGCAACGGCAAAAGATATTGTCCACCAGCCGCCGTAACCAACGTGAGCATAAATACTTTGCCCAATCAACGAAGCGAGAAAAATTTGACCGCCGATGATTTTGAAAAATAGTTCAATTGTCGCTCCCAATTCCGCGTTTGAAGGTCGCGGACTTAGAAAAATCAGCGAACAGATTTGAATTAACGCGCCCGCCAGCACGATGTAAAACAGATTGCGCGTCCAGAGGTTTTTGGTTCGCCGCCACTGCACAAAAACTACGGGCAGCAGAAATAAACAAAACGGTCCGCTCAAAACCGAAAGCGTAATAACCGCAATATCAAAAATCCGCCACGCCAATCGCCCGCCCGGTTTTGCCAGAATAATCAAACAGGCAAGCAACGCCAGATGCCATTGCGCGTTGGTCAAATTGGCGTGAACTTCATAAGAATTCGGAAGCGCGAGATAAATAAAGGCGATTGTAAATCTGACGATTTTATTTGGAATGAGTTCCACACAACGACTAGAAATTAAGACGTTGACAAACAAAATCTTGATTGTAATGGCAACCAGATTAAACAACATCGGCGCGTAAAGAAATGGAATAAACTGCGCCGCGATTGCGACGAGCCTCGAAATCGTTTGAAAATAACCGGCGTTCGGAGTCAGCAGCGAACTGAAAATTCCGCTGTTATACGCTTCGGCATACCAGAATTTTCCGTCTTCCGCCCAAAACTGCGGATTCAAAACGGCATCGGGGCGACGACTGAAAACTAGCAAAAACGAAATTAAAAATACTGTTAATTGAACAAATAATTTATTGTCCGAAAATCTTTTGAGCGACATTAAAATTCTGCTAATCAATAATAGGACTTTCTCATTTTTGCAGAAGCCCGCTACGCCTGTAAGAGCGTGACAAGTAAAAAGCACACTTACAGGCGTAGCGTGTTTCCGCATTTTTACGTCCGTTCGGCTTTCATACTTTCTTCGACGACTAATCCTTCTTCGCAGAGTTTCCAATCCAAAATCTGCGTGCCTTCTTCCTCGCCCGCGAGAGATTTTTCAACGTCGGCGCGCGCCCCGTCTTCGCAGAAAAAAGCGATGCAGTCGCCGCCGCCCGCGCCGCAGACTTTTGCCGCAATCGCGCCGTTCGCCATTGCTTTTTCGATTAAATCGTCCATATGTTGGGTCGTGATATTCGGCGAAAGACGTTTGCGGTGCGGATGCGCGTTTTTCAAAATCTCGCCGACATTTTCCCAGTCGTTTTCGAGCAAGGCGGAACGCAGATTTCTCGCGTCGTCGCGGATGCCCTCGAAAATGTCGAATAATTCGCCGTCGCCGTCAATGTGTCGTTTCGTGATTTCCCAGTTGTTCGTGCCGGAGTTGCGCGGCTCGCCTGTGTAAATCACGACGGTGCGTTTCTGCAAAGTTTCGGTGTCAATCTTTAACGCTTCGCGCCGCATTCCGTCGGGGCGAAAATGAATCGCCGACACGCCGCCGTATTGCGCCGAATAATAATCCTGAAAGCCTGTGGGAACTTTGATAACTTGACACTCGACAGCCGCCGCAATCGGAATAAATTTTTCGGGCGCGTAGCGGTTGCCGACCAGTTTATTCAACGCGCCGATACAGGCGATATTAAGCGTCGAAGAACCCGCCAGCCCCGCGCCCGCCGGTGCTTCGGATTCGGTAATCATATTAAATCCGGTTTCGGGCTTGAAAAAATAGACGAGCTTTGACAATAGTTCGAGACGCGGCTCGTGCGCCAGTTCGTGAAATTTATCCAAACTCGTTTCGAGCGACGTGCCGCGGTCAATTGATTCCAACACGATTTTATCGTCCGAGCGCGTTTCGATGCGGCAGCGAGCCATTAAACTGACGGCGAAATTGACGGTCGCCGCGCCTTCGTGAAACAAAAAAAGCGGCGGAATATCAATTGTTCCTCCGGCTAAATCAACTCTGGTCGGAGCGGATGATTCGATAATCATAAATAAATATTTCCAATTTTTAAGATAATTTTAAAGTCTTTTAGCGGCGGATTTTTCCTTGTTTTCGGCAGCTTCTTTTTGAACTTCGTCGTCGTCGCGGTTCGGAGCGTTAGTCAGATGCAGGCGTTCGCCGATGTCGAATAATTTTTCCTGCGCCGCTTCTTCGATAACATGAATTTTTTCTTCGATTTTATGAATCGTTTTCGGGTCGGCTTGCTCAACTTTTTTCGAGAGCCAGAATCTTTCAATCAAGTAAAACGCGGCGACTCCGACGGCGAGAATAAAAAACAGAGCGATTCCGATATGCTGAAAATCGCCGATGATGCCGCTAATCGCGCCGCTGAAAAAATATCCCGCGCCCGCTAGCAGCGTGACCCACAGCGAGCAACTGATAATATCCAGCATCAGAAAACGCGGAAACGTCATATTTCCCATCCCGTTGAAAACCACTATTCCGACACGGATGCCGTAAATATATTTGGAAATAATCACGGAATATCCGCCGAATTTTTTGACAACCTGCTCGATGCGCGGCTGCGCCATTTTATAAAAGCGGCAGCTTTTGACGGTTTCCCGAAAAATCCGTCCGACAAAAAAACCGAATGAATCGCCTAAAACGCCGCCCGAAACACCGGCTAAAAAAACTTGAAAAAAGCTGCGCTCGCCGAATGAATTGCTGTGCGCCATCGCTCCCGACAACAGCAGCGTGATGTCGCCTTCGACCGTGCAGAGAGCGAAAACCGCGTAGATGCCGTATTCGCGGATGATTGTTTCGATTTGTTCCATCGTGAAAGATTGAAAATTTATCGCCAGCGCAACTTACAAAGATTAACTTTCAAAAAGGTTGATAGTCAATGAAGAACGAACAACGGAGAATTAGAAATGAGAATTATTTTTATGATTTTCCATTTTCCATTCTTCGTTTTCCATTCTCAAAAAATCTTTAGTTTGACACTTTCCCGACGCTTGCATACAATCACGAAAAGTTTGCGAGGAAAACAATGAACGAAAATAATCTGCCGAACGAAAAGCTGGTCGGTGTCGAAGTTTCCGGCGCGTCGCTAAAAGCCGTCTGCCTTGACAAAAGCGGCGCGATTCTCGATTCCGTCAAACATTATTTAAATCCCGAACCGGAAATTGTCACGCAGTTAATCGCTTTTTTGGGCGACCTGCAAGCGCAGTTCGGCGAGTTTAAAAAAATCGGTGTCGCCGTTCCCGGGCTGCTCGATTGGCAAACGCGCCGCGTCGCGCTTTCCGCGCATCTGCCCGAACAGACGGAAATCGATTTGGGGAACGAAATAAAAAATAAAACCGGCATCGAAGCCGTTCTGGAAAACGACGCGAACGCCGCCGCTTACGGTGAATATATTTTGGGCGCGGGGCGCGGAAGCCGTGATATTTTTTATGTCACGCTCGGCAGAGGTGTCGGCGGCGCGTTTATTTTCGACGGGAAATTATATCGCGGCGTGTCGGGTTTTGCGGGCGAAATCGGATATATTACGATCGATTCCAAAGGCACACGGCTCGAAGAAGTCGCGTCGGCGGAAAATTTTCTGCGCCGCGTGCGCGTCAGAGTCAGCCAGGACAACACTTCTTCGCTGGCAAGCATTGACGAGCAGGAAATTACGGTCAAAGATGTCGTGCGGGCGGCGGCGGGCGGCGACGATTTCTCAATGATGATGCTCGAACGCACGGGAAATTATATCGGAACGGCGATTGCCAATGTGATAAATCTGCTCAACATCGAAAAAATTATTATCGGCGGCGAGATAATGGAAATCGAGGATTTAGTTGTAGATGCGGTTGCCGAACGCGCCAGGTCGCGCTCGTTTGAAGCAGGTTTTGCGGCAACGCGGATTGTCGCGGGCGAACTCGGCGGAAAGGCAGCGGCAATCGGTGCGGCACTCTTATCGCAGGAGAGTTTAGAGCGTTCGCAGCAATATTAAAATTATCCAAACTCTAAAATTTGTAAATCTCTTAATTCTACCAACGCCGCGAACGCTCTAAACTCTATGAATGCTAATTACTTTTATGAGCTAAACTAATTTAGTGAAAACTTGCACAAGACGCGGGAAAAAATTATTTTCTAAAACGGGAAAAATTATTTTCTAAAGCGAAATTTGATGAAACGAGTTAAACTCTTGTAGAATCGAAGACAGTTTTTACGCAATTCAAAAAAAGCAATTTACAATTAAATTTCCCGATAAAAATCTAACTTATTCGGAGTTTAATTCGGGCGAAAGTTTAGATAGATTTCAGTTGAGAAACAAGGAATAATGGCACAGCTTTTTCATCGCAGCGCGAATAATGTTGCCAAATTGAGTTTGGTGGCGGCGGTCATTTTGGCGGGCGTAGCTTTTTTGCTTTATATGCAGCTTGCGCGGTCTTCATATTTGACGGGGCGTTATTTGGAACGCCAGCAGCCCGTGCAGTTTTCGCATAAACACCACGTCGGCGACGACGGAATCGATTGCCGCTATTGTCACACATCGGTTGAAACTTCGTATTCAGCCGGAATACCGCCGACGCAGACTTGTATGAATTGTCACAGCCAGATTTGGTCGGACAGCCCGTATTTAGAACCCGTCCGCGCCAGTTTCCGCGACAACAAACCGATTGAATGGCAGAGAGTTCACGATTTGCCGGAATTTGTTTATTTTAATCACAGCATCCACGTTTCCAAAGGAATCGGCTGTTCGAGTTGTCACGGCGATGTGGCGAGTATGCCCGCTATCTATCAGGAAAATACTTTGCAGATGGAATGGTGTCTGTCGTGTCACCGCGACCCGGAAAAATTTGTGCGTCCGCAATCGGAGATTACGAATACGAAATGGGACGTGAACGAATTGACCGACGACCAGAGACATCAATTAGCGATTGATTATCACATTCGGAACAAGGAAATGCTGACGAGTTGTTCGACTTGTCACAGATAGAAATTCAGGGATTCAGAATTTAGGATTTAGGATTTCAATTTTGAATTCCGAATCCTGAATCTTGAATTATAAATTGAGGAAAATAAATGCCGAGCAAAGACAGCAAAACAAACTTTGCCTTATTGCGAGATAGAATTCTCGAAAAAAGCGGAAAGGATTATTGGCGGAGCGTCGAGGAATTTGTGGACGCGCCGGAGTTTGAAGAATTCGTTTCGCGCGAATATCCGCAGCACGCCGAAGAATGGGAAGACGGTTTGAGCCGCCGCAATTTTATCAAAATTATGGGCGCGTCGCTCGCGCTTGCCGGGCTGTCGGGCTGCGTGATTCAACCGCCGGAAAAAATTGTTCCCTACGTTCGCCAGCCCGAAGAAATTATTCCGGGCAAGCCGCTCTATTTTGCGACGGCGATGACTTTGGGCGGCGTGGCGACAGGTCTTTTAGCGAAATCCAACGAAGGTCGTCCGACAAAACTCGAAGGCAATCCCGAACATCCTGGAAGTCTCGGCGCGACCGACGCTTTGGCTCAAGCCTCGCTTTTGGGAATGTATGACCCCGACCGTTCGCAGCAGGATACATACTTGGGCAATCCGACAACGTGGCAGAATTTTATGAAAGCGATTCGCGCAGCGACCGACGAGAATCGCGGGAACGGCGGCGCGGGCATCAGATTTTTAACCGAAACTGTCACTTCGCCGACGCTGATTGCCCAGTTCAAGCAAATTTTAGCGGAACTGCCGAACGCCCGCTGGTATCAATACGAACCCGTCAATAAAGACAACGCGATGGCGGGCGCGAAAATGGCTTTCGGTGCGCCCGCGCAGGCGATTTATAAATTCGACCAAGCCGACAGAATTCTGTCGCTCGACGACGATTTTCTTTCCGGTTTCAACGTTCGCTACATCAAAGATTACTCCAAGAAACACGCTTATTCGGAAGAAAATAAAGCGATGAACCGGCTGTATATGGTCGAGACGACTTTGAGCATCACGGGCGCAAAAGCCGACCATCGTCTCGCCGTCAAGCCGAGCGAAATGATTGGAATTGCTAGAGCGATTGCTAGTGCTTTGGGCGTTTCTGGCGCGAGTAATTCGGGTTTGTCGGAAAAGGCTGCGAAATGGATCGCGCCGATGGCGAAAGATTTGCTGGCGAATAAAGGTAAATCAATCGTGATTGCCGGAGATAATCAGCCGCCGATGGTTCACGCATTGGCGCACTCGATAAATGCCGCGCTCGGCAACGTCGGCGCGACCGTCACTTACACCGAACCGTTTCAGCAATTCGCGGACGTTTTGCAAGTTGACCAACTGCGGCAGCTCGTTCAGGAAATTGACGGCGGCGCAGTCAAAATGCTCGTGATGCTCGGCGGAAATCCGGTTTATAATACGCCCGCCGATTTAAAAATCAACGAAGACCGATTAAACAAAATTCCGCTGCGCGTTCACTTGAGCCAGCATTTTGACGAAACCAGCGAGCTTTGTCACTGGCACGTTTCGGAAAAACATTTTCTCGAATCATGGAGTGACGCGCGCGCCTACGACGGCACGGTTTCAATGATTCAGCCTTTGATAATTCCGCTTTACGACAGCCACAACGCGCATGAGGTCGCCCAACTTTTTCTCAAAGAAAATTTCGACAAAAAAGATTTGGACATTTTGAAAATGTTCTGGCAGATGAAAGGTTCGGGTTTGAGCGACGGTGATTTTGAAAAAAATTGGCGCAGAGCGGTTCACGACGGATTTGTCGCAAACTCGGCGGCTGGCGTAAACAGCGGCAATTCGACGGCAATCGCGGCGAAAAACGTTTCGGTCAATCCGGCGTTTATGAATCAGCCGACTGCGCCGATGCCGAATAACGGCGCGTTGGAAATTTCGATTCTGCCCGACCCGTGCGTCTATGACGGGCGATTTTCAAACAACGGCTGGTTGCAGGAATTGCCGAATCCGATTACAAAAATCACCTGGGATAATGTCGCGCTCGTCAGTCCGAATACTGCCATGCGACTCAATTTAAATCAGAGCGGCAGTAAATACGACCCGCAAATGGGCGGCATCGAAGGCACGAGTTTTATCAACACCAAAGGCGGAAACTCGTTTTCCGATCTGGTGACTTTACAATATCAGGGCGCGGAAATCGGGCAGGGAGTTCCGGTTTGGATTCAGCCCGGGCAGCCCGATGATGTCGTAACAATTTATCTGGGCTACGGACGCGCCAAAGCCGGACGGGTCGGCACGGGTTTAGGCTACAACGCCTACGACGTTCGCC
>JBPCRW010000160.1:0-3342 GCA_050996405.1 Pyrinomonadaceae bacterium
ATCTGCGCGACGCTTTTGTTGTTAAATTTGTCATTGTCTTTGTTTCCCGTCCCGACGACGACGATATTATCCCAACCGCCGGCGGCTTCGACGATGTTCCACCATCCGGGCGATTCGGTTTTTATTTCGTTTTTGAGCCGCTGGCGGATTGCCGTGTCTTTGAGCCGTTCGAGCAGTTTGTCGCGTCCGCCTTCGGATGCCCACGACGGAACAACCGCCGACAGAGACGTGCCGCCCGCCGTGTAAAGATACATCACCGCCGAAACGTCAACGCCGCGATTTCGCGCTTCTTGAATTTCTTGCCCTGCCTGCACCATCAACTTTCCCCAGCCGGGCGCATACGCCGCTTTGAGGTGATATATCTCGACCGGCAATTTGCCTTTTTCGCCGATTTCAATCGCTTCGCCGATTGCCTCGACCAATTCTTTGCCCTCGCCGCGAACGTGGCTGACGTATAAACCGCCGTAGCGTCCGACGAATTTCGCCATTTCGATAATTTCGGGAGTTTTGGAAAAACTCGCCGGCGGATAAATCAGTGCGGTCGTAATTCCCATCGCGCCGTTTTTCATCGCGGTTTCGGTAATCGCTCGCATTTTATCGAGTTCTGCCGGTGTCGGGTCGCGGGCTTCATTGCCGAGAACGGCAACCCGCGTCTGCGTTTCGCCGTAATATGTTCCCCAATTCATACTGATCCCGCTTTTTTGAAGCGCGGCGAAATAATCGGCGAGTTTATCAGCCTCAACCGGCGCGCCGACTTCACCGGCGATTCCGGTGGTGATGCCCTGAAGCAGTTTGCTTTCGGCTAAGCCGTTTTTCGGCAGAATATCGCCGGATTGATCCTGCATATCAATCCATCCCGGCGAAACATATTTTCCGGTCGCGTCAATTTCGCGCTTTCCTTTGCCTTCGATTTTGCCGATGCGGACAAATTTTCCGTCTTTGATGGCGACATCCGCCGCAATCCAAGGATTGCCCGCGCCGTCCAAAACGCGCCCGTTGCGGATTACAATGTCATAAATAGGTGCGTCCGTTTGAGCCGTAACCGGCGTTATTAAAATGCTTGATAAAAGCAGCAAGACAAGCGTTGCGGTAAAAATTTGTCGAAGAATTTTAATCATTTGTTTTCTCCTTTCGCGGTTGGCGAAACAACGGCGGTTTTTCCGGCATCGGAATATTTTTTCATCAAATCCATCGCCTGTTCGCTTAGTTTAAACAGATATGGATGTGCGCTGTTGCCGTTGGTCAGAATCGCAAAACCGAACTTGCGATCACGATTTCCAAGCAGAAATGCCGTGTAACCACCGACGCTGCCGCTGTGTGCGAAATAGTGTTCGCCATCTTTTACTTCCGTCCACCAGGTCAAGCCGAAACCGGCGGTTTCATTGCCCCAAATTCCTTCGATGCCGCCTTTGAATTGGTCATATTGGCGAGTCATCATTTGATCCATCGTCGCTTCGCTGATAATTCGTTTGCCTTTGAAAACTCCGCCGTTGAGATTTGTAATTAACCAGTTCGATTGATCTAAAATCGTGCCGTAAACAACGCCCGCCGGAAAAACCGCCGCTCTGATTCGAGTGGTCGGTTCTTGTTTTCCCGTGTCTTTATTAACAACGTAGGGAACGGACAAACGCTCGTCCATATCGGGTGTCGGATCAAAAGCCGTGCTGTTCATCTCCAGCGGTTTCCAGATATTTTCCTGAATATATTTTCTGTATGGAACGCCTGAAAGTTTTTCGACTAAATAGCCGACAAATGTGAATGCGGCGTTTGAATATTCCACTTTCGACATCGGCGGATGCGCGACTTTGAGTGATTTGTGAACGAATTCGTCCAAAGCCATCGGCGCGTCATTGCTCCACACGGGAACGGCTCCGAAATCGCCTTCCAAACCGGAAGTGTGAGTTAAAAGCTGGCGAAATGTAACCGGATTTTTCGGGTCGTCGCCCTGAATTGTAAAGTCCAGATATTTGCCGACCGGATCATCGAGTTTAAATTTGCCCTGCTCCATCAACTGAAGCAGAGCGACCGTGGACTGCGTTTTAAATGTCGAGCCGATCAGATAAACCGTATTTGGCGTGGCGGGAGTTCGCGCCCAGAGATTCGATTCGCCGTATGCACCCGTCCAAATCACTTTATCGCCGGAAATTAGCGCAACCGTCGCCGAAGGAATTTTTCCTTCGATCATCGCCCGCCGGATTTCCGGTTCGAGATCAGCCGCGAGTTTATTGACATCAATGGTTTGACCGAATGCGGCAACGGCGAAAATGATCGAAATTATCCAGACATTGATAATTGAAAGCAAAAATTTTGTATTCAGGTTTAATTTATTCATTATTTTTTCGTTCAGAGTAACGGCTTAAGCCGTGAGATCGCCTGCGAAACGCGGCGGTTTCTCACGCTTGAAGGCGTTACTCTTACTTTTTTACTTCGCTGAATCAACGACGGGCAACGCAATATATGACGCATTTGCGCCCGAACGGAAAATGCGCTGCGTCGCTTTTTGAAAATCCGCATCTTTCGCTTTAAAAATATTCTCGACAAATTTTTGCGGATTGCGGTCAATCAACGGAAACCAGGTGCTTTGGACTTGAACCATAATCCGGTGTCCTTGCTTGAATGTATGATCGTGTGCCGGATATATGATTGTGTATTTCTCCACTGAATTGGCGGGAATCGGGTTCGCTTTTTCATCACCTTTGTAATAACGTCCGCGAAAAACGTCGCCGGCGATCATCAATTGATAACCGCTCATCGTCGGATCGGGCTGGTAATTTTCTGGATAAACGTCAATGAATTTCACTATCCAATCGCTGTCCGTGCCACTGGTTGATGCGAAAAGATTGGCAAGAATTTTGCCGGAAACGGTGATGTCTTCGGTCAAAGGTTCGGTTGCGTAAGTCATCACGTCGGGGCGACCGTCAACAAAACGCTGGTCTTCCGTCTGCCAGAGCCGCCACGCGCCGCCCATTCCCGGCTCAATCGGGCGCGGGCGATACGGAACAGGTTTTGCGGGGTCGGAAACGTATTCGTCAAACGCGGATTTGTCCGCCGCCGGAGCGTCGAATGAAAGTTTGCCGTTCGCCTGAAAATAAAGTTTCTTGACCGCCGCTTCTTTCGGAGACCATGAATCGTGCCGCACCCATTCGTTTGAACCCGTTCTAAACGTCAAGGCTTCGGGCAGATTCGGATTTTTTTTGTCTTTTAAGTAATAAGCGAAAAACGGTGCGCGGATGTTTTTGCGAAAATAATCGGCGGTCGCGCTGCCGAAATTTAAACGTCCTAATTTATCGCCGTCGCCGCGCGAAAAGCCGCCGTGATACCACGGTCCGACCGTCAGAAAAT
>JBPCRW010000204.1:0-12476 GCA_050996405.1 Pyrinomonadaceae bacterium
CTATTTAAAGTCGAAAGCCACAGTTGTCGGAATCTCTCCCGGAAGTGTGCAAGAACTGCGGCAGTTTAGCAAACACCATAAATTACCTTTAACTTTACTATCGGACAGCGACAGGCAGGTGGCTAAATTTTATAACCGATGCTGGCTACCCGCGCCGCTCACGCGCGCCGTCGTCGTGCTTGATGCGAGGGGATTAATCCGCAGTCACGAAAAAATGTTTCGGGCTTTTCGACCGTCCGACCAAAAAATCTTAGCGTTGATCGAACAAGCGAAAAAAGAGATGATCTTCAGAAACTTTCTTCACGGGTAAATGTCCGCCGCGCGATATTCTTCCAATCGTGCATTTTGTATTTTTTCGCGGTAAAATCTACGAATGCAATTTCGTCTCGTTTCTGAAAATCAACCGAAGGGCGACCAGCCGACGGCTATCGCGCAAATCGTTTCCGAGTTAAACGCCGACACAAAAAATCAGGTTCTTTTGGGAATAACCGGCAGCGGAAAAACTTTTTCGATTGCCAATGTAATTGATCAAACGCAACGTCCGACGCTCGTTTTGGCGCATAACAAAACGCTCGCCGCGCAGCTTTATCAGGAATTTAAAACTTTTTTCCCCGACAACGCCGTCGAATATTTCGTTTCCTATTACGATTATTACCAGCCGGAAGCCTACGTTCCCGCGTCGGATTTGTATATCGAAAAAGAGGCGACGATAAACGACGAAATTGACCGTCTGCGGCAGGCGGCGACCCGTTCACTTTTTGAACGGCGCGACGTGATTGTTGTCGCGTCGGTTTCGTGCATTTACGGTTTGGGT
Source organism: Pyrinomonadaceae bacterium (assembly GCA_050996405.1). Taxonomy (GTDB): domain Bacteria; phylum Acidobacteriota; class Blastocatellia; order Pyrinomonadales; family Pyrinomonadaceae; genus JBPCRW01. The sequence continues at coordinate 815 of JBPCRW010000204.1, forward strand.
GACCCGGACGCTTATTACGGGATGATAATGTTTGTCGAGCCGAACCAGAAAATCAAGCGCGAAGATTTTATTAAACGCCTCGTCGAATTGCAGTATGAACGCTCGGACATCGAATTTGAACGCGGCAAATTTCGCGTGCGCGGCGATGTCGTCGAATTATATCCGTCGTATCAGGGAAACGCCTATCGTTTCGAGTTTTGGGGCGATGAAATTGATTCGATTTCGACTATTGACCCGCTTTTGGGCGAAGTTTTATACAAGCACGAATCGCGCCTGCCGATTTATCCGAAAACGCATTACATTATGTCGAAACCGACGGTCAGGCGCGCGCTCAAAAGCATCAAGGACGAGTTGACGTGGTGGGAAGAAGACCTCGTTAAACAGGGAAAATTGGTTGAATCCCAGAGACTTCACCAGCGCACGATGTATGACCTCGAAATGATAAAAGAGATGGGATTTTGCCGCGGCATTGAAAATTATTCGCGGCATTTGACGGGAAAACCGGCGGGCGCGCCGCCGCCGACGCTGCTCGATTATATGCACGAAGACACGCTGGTCATAATTGACGAATCGCATCAAACCGTGCCGCAGCTCGGCGCGATGTATAAAGGCGACCGTTCGCGCAAAGGAAATCTGGTTGAATACGGTTTTCGCCTACCGTCCGCGATGGACAATCGCCCGCTTTCGTTTGAAGAATTTGAAGCGCGGCGCGGGCAGACGATTTATGTTTCCGCCACGCCCGGAAATTTCGAGTTGGAACAATCGGGCGGCGAAGTCGTCGAACAGATTATTCGCCCGACCGGACTGCTCGACCCCGTTGTCGAAGTGCGTCCCGTGCGCGGTCAGATTGACGATTTGTTGAACGAAGTCCGCACTCGCGCCGAAAAAAACGAAAGAGTTTTGGTAACGACTTTAACGAAAAAAATGTCGGAAAGCCTGACCGAATATTTTCTGGAAGTGGGCGTGAAAGTAAATTATCTGCATTCGGATATTCAGACGCTCGAACGCATCAAAATTCTGCGCGATTTGCGGCGCGGCGAATTTGATGTTTTAGTCGGAATCAATCTTTTGCGCGAAGGCTTGGATTTGCCGGAAGTGTCCTTAGTCGCCATTTTAGATGCGGACAAAGAAGGTTTTTTGCGAAGCGAACGTTCCTTGATTCAAACCATCGGACGCGCCGCCCGAAACTCGGACGGAAAAGCAATTCTTTACGCCGATAAAATTACCGATTCGATGAAAAAAGCGATTGACGAAACAAATCGCCGCCGCAAAATTCAGGAAGAATACAACACGGAACACGACATCACGCCGACGACAATTATAAAATCCATTGACGCGACTTTGGTCACGGCGTATGAGGCGGATTATTTCAAAGTTCCTTTAAATCTCGATGCTTTTGAAGAATATTCGCCGAAGCAGTTAAAGGAAACCATTACTCAAATCGAAGCCGATATGCGGCAGGCGGCGCGTGATATGAAATTTGAGCAAGCCGCCGAACTGCGCGACAAACTTAGATATTTGAAGGATAGGGAATTAATACTGCGATGATTTGCGAGTGTTAATTTCGACAGACAAATTTTTGAAAGTTAGAAATTTTTCTATCAAAGATTTTTCGCTATAATCAAATTGATGCTGATTAAAACAAATGCGGACGAGTTTCAAAATTATTTGGTTGACGCGAGCAACTTGCAAGGCGGCTTTGCCGAAAAACTTTTTATTCCCGAAACGGCGGAAGAAATCGCGGAGATTTTAAAGGAAGCGGACGCGAAAAAAATTCCCGTCACCGTGAGCGGCGCGCGGACGGGAACGGTCGGCGGCGCGATTCCGTTTGGCGGGTATTTAATTTCGCTCGAAAAATTTAACAAAATTAAAGAAATCAACAAGGAAAAACTTTTTGCGGTTGTCGAAAGCGGCGTGTCGTTGATTGATTTTCAAAAAGCGGTCGAAGCGGAAAATCTTTTTTACCCGCCCGACCCGACCGAATGGAGTTGTCAAATCGGCGGCACGGTGGCGACCAACGCTTCGGGCGCGCGCTCGTTTAAATACGGCGCGACGAGAAATTATATCCGCAGGCTTGAAATCGTTTTGCCGACGGGCGAGATTTTGAATCTAAGGCGCGGCGAGGTTTTTTCCCAAAATGGTTTTATTGAATTTCAAAGCGAAAGCGGCAAGAAAATAAAAGCGAAACTTCCGACTTATGAACAGCCGGATGTTCGCAAAAACGCGAGCGGATATTTTTCCGCCCGAAAAATCGACGCGATTGATTTGTTTATCGGAAGCGAAGGCACGCTCGGAATTATTACCGAAATCGAACTCAAACTTTTACCGAAATCCGAATCATTTTTCAGCGGAATTATTTTTTTTGAAAATGAAAAAAATTTGCTGAATTTTGTAAAAGATGCGCGTGAAAGTTCATTTCAAACAAGAAAAGAGCAAATCCAAAATCCAAAATCCAAAATCCAAAATCAAATTGACGCAAGTTTGATTGAATACTTCGACGAAAGAGCCTTAAAATTTATCGGCGAAAAATTCGCGCAAGTTCCTGCAGGAGCAAAAGGCGCGATTTTTTTCGAGCAGGAAACGACCGCCGAAACGGAAGACGTTTTGCTCGAAAAGTGGAACGAGCTTTTGGAAACACACAACGCCGATTTAGAAACTTCGTGGTTCACGACGACCGAACAAGATTTTGGAAAAATGCGCGAGTTTCGTCACGCGCTGCCCGTCGCGGTCAACGAAAAAGTCGTCAAAAATCACCAGCGAAAAATCGGCACGGATATGGCTGTGCCGGACGAAAATTTCGCTTCGTTCTTAAAATTTTACAAACAGAAATTAGACGAAAGCGGAATAGAATATGTGATTTTCGGACACATCGGCGACAATCATCTGCACGCGAATCTGCTGCCGAAAACGGAAGACGAGGCGTTAAAAGCGAAACGTCTTTACGGGCGTTTCGTCGCGCAAAGTATTATGCTCGGCGGCACGATTTCCGCCGAACACGGCATCGGCAAACTGAAATCGAAATATCTCAAAGTTCAATACGGCGAAAGATTTTTAAATGAAATGGCGGAACTGAAAAAGGCTTTCGACCCGCACGGAATTTTAAGCCGCGATAATATGTTTGACGCAAAAATTTTAAACTGATTCGTCTTTCAGAAAGCGTTCCTGAAAATTATTTTTTCAACAAAAACAGAGGAAATATGAAAAATAAATTTAGTATATTGCTAGTTTTGGCAGTAATGGTTATCGTTACCGTCGGATGCGGCAGCTTAACAGACAGGGCGACGAAAGCGATAACGGATGAAGGGAAAAAATCTGCATCAAACAGTCAATCAAATTCAGTCGGCATGCCGGTTGATTCGGATGATGACGATGAATCAACAGGCATTCCTGAATGTGACCAAGCCATTAAAACAATTGACGACGAGATTACACGCGAGTCGTCTAACAGCAATGATAGTTGGGCGGTGCGTGGAACCAGAAGATTTATGTTCACTGAAATGAAAAGAGGTATGAAATCCATTATCGAGGAACACAAAAATAATTCTAATTCCAACGATTCTTTAAATAATCAAAATATTGCTCAAACCTGTCGAGATTTTCAGAAAAAAATTGACATTGAAATAAAAAAAGACATCGCGGATGGAAAATAGTTAAACAAAAAATTTCGCAATCTGAGAGGCGTAAGTTATTTGCGCCTCTTTCTTTTTGCCGTTTGCGGGAATGAAGTTTGACGGTTAAAATTTAAATAATTAAATCTGTAAGGAACAGTAAAAATAATGATTCGTGCAATTTTGTTCGATTTTAACGGCGTGATTATTAACGACGAGCCTGTGCAGTTAAGGGCTTATCAGGAAATTTTGAAAAACGACGGCATAAATTTTACCGAAGAAGATTATTACAAGTGCGCGGGAATGGACAACGAGCGTTTCGTGCGGCAGCAATTCGAGAATGCGGGAAAAAATTTAACCGATGAAAGAGTAAATGAAATTATCGCCGGAAAGACCGAAGGCTGGAAAAAACAAGTCGATGCGGAAATGCCTCTGTTTGCGGGCGTCGAAAATTTTATCAAAAAATGCGACCGGCGTTTCGCGCTCGGCATCGTCAGTATGGCGAGCCTCGACGAAATTGAATACGTTCTGGCGAGAACCGCGCTGGCGGATAATTTTACGGCGATAATTTCCGCCGAAGATGTCGGCGAATGCAAGCCGAATCCCGAATGTTATATTAAAGGTTTTCAAAAACTCGACGCGGCGCGGATAGCGCGGAAACATTATCCTTTGATTCACCGCGAATGTCTGGTGATTGAAGACGCGCCCGCCGGAATCGAAGCGGCGAAACGCGCCGGAATGCGAGTTTTAGCCGTGACCAATACGTTTGACGAAAAAACTCTGCGCGAAGCGGGCGCGGATTCGGTGACGAAAAATCTGGATGATTGGATGCCGGAATCAATCGCGCTAACGTTTTAATTCAATGCAAAACGCAAAATGCAAAGTGCAAAATTAAAACCATTTTGCACTTTGCATTTTGAATTTTGCATTGTCTTTGCGACTTTGCGTTAAAAACTCTGCTTCAAAATGAAAGAACATTTAATCAATCTATCCGAAGCCGAAACGAATTTGGCGATGGCGGCGGCTTATCTGGCGGAAAACATCCGTAGTTCTGACGGACACGCCGAAGCGATGAACGAAATCGTCGCGTATCTGTCGGCGCAAGGTAAGGTTGATTTAGCCGCCGAGCTTGCCGACACGATAAAAGATAATTTTGTGCGTGACAATCTGCTCGTCAGAATCGCGGAAAAATGCGCGGCTGGCGGAGATGACGAATATGCTTTTCAGCTTGCCGAAGCGATTGAAGATTACGGTTTGCAGTCGTCAGCGCGCGAACATATCGCCGTTCAAAAAGCGATGCGCGACGAATTTGACGAAGCCTTGAAAATCACTGATAAATTGAGTCACGCGGACGGCGCGCTGGCGGCGATTGCAGTTTATCAAATTACAAATGGACAGGGAAATGAGCCGCGCCAAACGCTTTCCAAAATCGAATATCCGGCGGCGAAAGCTCACGCATTGCAGGCAATTGCCGAACATTTTTACGCCGAAAACGAAACCCAAAAGGCAAACGAATTTTTAGCCGAAGCGGTCGAAGAAATCCGCGACATCGAGTTGCCCGAAGAAAAAATCAGAACGCTTTTAGCCGTTGCCGGACAATATATCGAAGCCGCGCAATTTGACAAAGCCATCGAAGTTTTGGGAAAAGCGCGTCTGGAAAGCGAAGTTTTGGACAGCGTTCACCGCGAAGGTTTTTTAAGTTCCGCCAGTCTGGATTTTCTGCGCGCGGGAAGTTTGGATTTAGCCGACCGGACGCTCGATTTGATTAGTGATAAAACGCAGATTGCCGCAACTTTGACAGGATTTTCGGCGGAGTTCGCGCGACAAAAAGAAAGTGCCGATGCGCTCGAAACGCTCGAAGAAGCCTACGCAATTTTGAAATCGCAAAAAGAAAATCAAATCCGCGATTCGCGCCTCCGTTTTAATTTGTTTGGAATTATCGCCGAGCGTTTTGCCGCGCTCGGAAAAATCGAGCGGGCGTTGGAAATCGCGCTCGAAAATCCGATTGGAGATGAACGAAACAGCGCGTTGACGCAGATTGCAATTGTCTGTGCGAATAACGAAAATGACGAACTGGCGCGACAGTCGGTAAGCGCGATTGAAGACGAAAATACCCGCGCGATTGCGCTAATCAGCGTGAGCAATGCGGAAAATGCGACGAATAATTTTGACCAATCTCTGAATCTTTTAAACGAAGCGTTTTCTTTAATCAAAAATATACATCAACCGGCGGCGCGTTCGGCGGCTCTGAACGAGATTGCCAAAAGATTTTCCAAATACGGCGAAACCGAAAAAGCGCGCGATGCCGCCGCCGAAAGTCTGCACAGCGTCAAACAAATTATTGACGAAAGCCATCGCGCCGTCGCGCTTCTGCATTTGGCGGCAATCTATGAAACCTGCGATTTTCAATTGAAAGACGACGAGCGGCAAACAATCAGCGCGATGCTTCAGAAAGCCGAATGGTAAGGCATTGATTTTTGATGTTTTATTTCTCTGAATTTTGCTCTCTTGAATCGACGATGACGGTCTTTGGCGGCAGGCACATTTCGTTATTGCAAGTTTGAAAACGGACTTTGATTTTCAATTCGGATATATTCCTTTCAAAACTATCTAAAACTTTTACCGGCAAATCGAATTTAACTGCTTCTTCGTAAAATTTAGTCGTGATGCCGAAAGCCGAATCGTCAACTTCGATTGGTTTCGGCGGCTCGATTTTGCCGAGTTCAAAAGGCGAATCTTCGGGAACGGAAATGCGCGTCGGAATCGGTCCGCCTTCGATTTTCTCCAGCGCGTAAAGATGCCATCCCTTTTCTATTTCCGCGCTCAAAATGGCTTTGAAATTGTCGCCTTTGCCTAATGATTTAATCGGTTTCTCGATATTCAGCGACCATTTTACCGGATTTATTTCATCCTGCGCCCAAATTTGAACCGCGCCGAGCAATAAAAGAAATCCGATTAAAAGTAAATTTTTAAACATTATAAAACCTCAAATTTTTATTTGCCTGATTCCGATAAATTGACAAACGCGGACTGCAAAACGTTTTTCGTTTTTTCATCCTGAATGAAAGCGACGACCGATAAATTTTTCGGGTTAATTTGATATTTCTTTTCCGTGAAAGCAAAATCCTTATCATCTTTTTGCTGGTCTTGCTCGTATGTATCGATATAATTTTTCAAATCGTCGGAAACTTTCTGCAAGTCGAACTGCCATTCGATTTTGCCGTTTTTGTCTTTTAGAGCGAATCCATCGCGCTCCGCGCCGCCTAATTCACGGACGACCATCGGATGAAAACGCACGCCGTTTCCGCCCATATAACTTAGTTCGTTTTCGACCAGCCCGATATACAATTTCAGACTCGAATAATCGCCTTTGATGTTATCGAAATCGGCAACGGTTTTTACCAGATTATTTTCTACCGAAGCGGAAAGCTGCAAATCGGCTTCGCTTGTCTTTTCCAGTTGAGCGTCAATTAAAGGCGTAACTTTGTCATAAAAATTTTTGGATTCCTTGCGGCTGATTCCGCCGCCGCTTTGCCGGTCGCCTCCGTTGATAAAATAAGTCGGCGTGCTGTTGGTTTTATAAAATTTCGCGCGGGCGACGGTCGCCGGATTGGTTATCGGGTCGGGACCGGGAATGTGCAAATCGTAAATTAAAACGACAACGTCGGACGGATTATATCTTTGGAGAAACGCTTCAAAAGATGTGTCGGCGGTAATGCACGGATGACATTCCGCGCCTGTGAAAAGCTCGGCTAAAACCACGCGATTGCCGCGCTTTGCCGTCGGCGTGTATTTGGCAACGGTGAACGGCAAGGGATTTGCGCGGCGATAATTTTCGTCGAGTATTTCGCGCAGTCCGTCGGCTGAACCGTGTTGTTTGGCATACAGGCTTTCGAGCGCGGCGCGCTGCTCGCGTTTCATATTGCCTTTCGCGTCGGCTTGCAGCAGATAGTCAAGCTGCTGTTTTTCTTTTTTGCGTCGTTCGGCAACATCCGCCAGTCCGAGCAGAGCCGCGTTGCCTTCGTATTCGCCCGCGATTGATTGCTTAAAATACAATTCAGCCTTTTTCAAATCATTATTTTTCAAATAAATCTGTCCGAGTTTTACCCACATCGGAGATTTTGCCTCGAATAATGATTTGGCGCTTACTTCGTCTATCAAAGTGATGCCTTTCTGCGCGATTTCTTCGGCTTTGTCATTCATTCCGGCTTTGTAAAGCGAATTGACAACGGAATTGTAAGTATTCGATATAAAATAGGTCGCGCCGAACGACGAGTTGGTTTTAACGGCGGCGATTGTTCGCAAGGCTTGCTGATATATGCGCTCTTTATCGGTTGGAGCGACTTTGATAACGGCATCGAGCAATTCTCCCTGCGCCGTCGTGATAAACGCGCTCGTCGGAAAATCAGCCAGATATTTTTCGATTGCCGCAACTTTTTTGTTCGCGTCCTTTTCCCGCATCGCGCTCATATAGGCTTTGTAATCCGGCTGCTCCATAAAACTCGGAACAGGCGGCGCGGGTTTGGGAGCCGGCGACGGAGCAGCAGTTGTCTTTTCGTCTTTTTTGTCGGGAGACGGCGTAGTAATAACGTCCTGCGCGTTGACGGCGAAGGACGAAAACGCGCAGCAGGCTGTCAATAATAAAGAAAAAGTTTTTATACGCATATTTTTCCTTGTGTTTAAAAAAGATTCAGGGTGAAATAAGTATAAACATTTTGCGCGAAATATCAATAAGATTTTTTATCTTAGGTCTGGAATAAATCGTTGCATTTGAGACATAATGCAGTTAGGATGGCGATATAATGGAAAGACTCGAAAAGAAACACCTGCTGGCGATTCGCTGGCTGCACTGGATAAATTTTCCGCTGCTGGCGATGATGATTTGGAGCGGACTTTTGATTTACTGGGCGAACGCGGTTTATTCAATAAAGATTTTCGGCTACGAGATATTTCATTTTTTCCCCGTCTGGTTTTACGACAAGCTTGGCATCCCGTATCGTCTCGCCGAAGGCATTTCACTGCACTTCTTTTTTATGTGGTTTTTTGTCGTGAACGGCGTTTTGTATGTGCTTTACACGCTGATTTCGGGCGAATGGCGCGCTTTAGTTCCGATTCCGGGTTCATTTAAACGCGCCGCGCTGGTCACACTGCACGATTTGCATCTCGTTAAAAAACTTCCGCCGCAGGGAAAGTATAACGACGCGCAGCGCATCGCTTACACGGGCGTGATTTTGATGGGCGCGGCTTCGGTTATCACCGGCTTGGCGATTTACAAGCCATTGCAGCTTGCGTGGCTGACGACTCTTTTGGGCGGTTATAATTGGGCGCGTTGGGAACATTTCTGGCTGATGATTCTTTTTGTAGTTTTCTTCGTCGTTCACGTCGAACAGGTTGTCGTAGCGGGCTGGAATAATTTTCGTTCGATGGTGACGGGTTACGCGATTGTCAATACGCAAGGAGTTCCGACCGAAATCGCGGCGGATGTGGAAAAAGGAGCGCGGGGATGAGCGAAGAAAACAGAGAGACTGAAAAACAATCGTCCGAACCTGATTCCGAAGCTTTAGTCGAAAAGACTCATGAGATTGAAACCGCGAAAGGAGAATCGAACAATCCAAAAGACGGCGACGAGAAAAACACGGCAAAGATTCTGCACGAACGTCTCGATTTATCGCCGCCGATGCCGGACGACGAAGCGAAGAAAAAGATGTTGATTCGCTCGCGCCGAGCGTTTTTAATCGGCGGCGCGGCGGCATTAGCCGGAGTTTTCGGCTGGCGTTGGATGCCGGACGAAACGAAATCCGCTCTGCTGCGCCGGACGCTCGAATTTAACGAAAAGGTCGCGCAGACTTTCTACAGCCCGCAGCGACTCGCGCCCGAATTTCCCGAATCTCGAATTACAGAAGCCCGCGTCAACGGCGGAATCGGCTTGGACGACGGCTTTGACGCGGCGGCTTGGCGGCTGCAAGTGGTCGGACTGGCGAATCCACAGCAATTTCCGCAGTTCGCAAACGACATTACGTATAAAATCGCGGGCGACACGGAAGTTTCCGGCAATGCTCTGAACGTAAAATCTCCGTCGAACAGCCAGACGAACATCCCGCAGAGTTCGGATTTGAAACCGCCGAGTCAACCTTTATCCGGTTTGCTTTTAACGCTCGATGACATCAAAAGCCTGCCGCGAACCGAGATGACGACCGAACTGAAATGCATCGAAGGCTGGAGCATTATCGTTCACTGGGCAGGCGTTCGCTTTACGGATTTTATGGCGAAGTTTCAGCCGCCGACTAAAAGCGGCGATGCGCCCGACATTACGAATCGCCCGCACGATTTGCCGCTTTATGTGGCGATGGTGACACCGAATCAGGAGTATTACGTCGGGCTGGATATGCCGAGTATGCTGCATCCGCAGACACTTCTGGCATATGAAATAAACGGCGAACCTCTGCCGCCGGAACACGGCGCGCCTCTGCGAATGGTCACGCCTACAAAATACGGCATCAAGATGCTGAAACGCATCGGTCGCATCGAATTTACAAACAACCGCCCGCCGGATTACTGGGCTGAACAAGGTTATGACTGGTATTCGGGGCATTAACCAAAACTCAAAATGTTTTTAGGTAGAAGCCTCAATTGTCATTTAATTATTGTTTAAAAATTGATTGCGGCTCTTGATTAGCATTTTAACAATGTCTAATCTCTGATTCTTGCTTAAATTTCTAACCTCTGCATATTTAGCGGCTTTTGCTAATGTTTCTAAGCGTTCTAGCGGTATTCCGTTAGGAGGTGATTGAACTAACCTTGCAAGCTCACGAAGGTTGTTTTGAAAGTCTGTCTGACCGTTGGTTCTTTCAGCATTTGTTGATATTTTTGCGAGAGTGTATCCAAGATTGAAATACCATAATTCCGTAGGTTCTAAAGACTTTAGCTTGTCGCGCAATATATTTATTAGTTTGGTTGCACGACTAGCCTTTCCAGTAGTTGATTCATCTTCTTGAAGTGCGAAAAACTCTGTCTTTTCTTTTTCAAAACCAGTCCAAATTATTTCTTTATTTGCTTCGCCAGTCTGAATGGCGGGAATTATGTCTTGAAGTGAAGATAGTATTGAGCCGACACTCTCCCAATCAGTATAACGAATAAAATTAAAAACTATTGTTCCGAGAATTTTAATTGGCTTTCCGTCGAGAGTTGCAGGAGTAAATTTAGATTGTAGAGCTGCTACTTCAGCCGCCGGATAAAATATTGGGTTTCCCGTGATGGCTTTTGCAGATATAACATTTCCGTTCTCATCAACTTGAACCTTAACGTTGACTTTTCCGTTCAATCTTTTGCTGTGTGCTTCTGGTGGATAAACAGGCTTTCCGAGAAAAATAGCTTTGCCGAATACTGGATTTGTAATTGATGGATTAGGCGAGGAAGGTATTGTAGCCTGACCAAAACTGATTGGTGCAAAAAATAGAATTACTGTTATCCAAAAGGAAGGTTTTATATTTATGCTTCTCATAATTCTATAATACTTCAAGTAAAGCTAATATCTATTTAAAAATATCATTTGTAATTAAATCCTCAAACGTATCACGTCGGCGGACGAGTTTCGGTTTTCCGTCTTCGGCGATTAAAATGACGGCAGGTAGGGCGCGTCCGTTATATTGAAACATCTGCGAGATGGAATACGCGCCGCAATTAAGTAAAGCCAGAAGTTCGCCCGCCGCGACATCTTCGGGAAGCAGACGATAATCGGGAAGTCGTCCCGCGCCTTCGATGTCGAAATAAACGTCGCCGCCGTCGCATAACGGTCCCGCCAATTTATACGGAAAATCGTGCGCCTCTCCGGCGCGTTCCGCCGAAATCAGGTGATAATACCATTTATAGGTTTCCATCGAGAGCAGGATATTAAATCCGGCATCGGTCAATAACCAGACATCGCTTTTGACTTTCGGATTAACGAATCTTACTTCGATGTCATAAAGTCCGAAGGAAACATCTCCTTGTTCGGAAATTAGTTTTTTCTTTTCGGGAATTTGTTTTTTTAATTCATCATTTATTTTGCTCAAAGG
>JBPCRW010000256.1:0-4778 GCA_050996405.1 Pyrinomonadaceae bacterium
CCTGCCGGAAAAACCTTGATTACCGTTGACATCGGCTGCGAAAAAGGCGACGAGTTCTGGCAAATGGACGATGAAAAATTGGGCGAGTTTTGCGTGGAAAATTTAAAGCCGATTATTCCAAATGCCAAACAGCTTTATCTGGGCTGCCGCGTGCTGCGAACGCCGATTGCGTATCCGGTTTTCCTGCGCGCCTACGAAGCCGAGCGGCGCGAATTTGCGAGCGGCACGGGCATTGAAAATCTTTACAGCGTCGGGCGCAACGGCGAGTTTTCGCATATTTTTATGGAGGATGTTCACTACCGGACTGAAAGAAAAATGCGTGAATTGATGTTTTCGATTAACGAAGCAGGCAAGCGCGGCTGAGGGTTAAACATTTATTTCGGGAATAAAGATTTGAAAAGTTTGAAAAGTTGACGCTGCTCCTGATGCCTGTTCGGAAGAAGCGTAGTGAAAGTCTAATAATTGATTTTCCAGACGGCGACTTACAGAGTTTAATCGTTGCTGAAATAGCAAGGAGTTTTGAAATGATGAGTTTGGAAAAAGAATCTAAAATGCTTGAGCAGGCAATAGCGGTTATGCTGCTCGTTACTACCGCGCGGCTGCTTATTTGGGGGCTGGCTTTTGTCTCAGCCGCTTACATCCTAAAGTTTTTGATAGTATCGCCGTTGCTTTATTGGGCGGCAGCCAGCGTAGCGACTGTTGCCGTCGTAATAATAACAGTAGTAAGAAAATTGTATCGGAAATAAGTCTGAAGTCGTCGAAAATCACTTGCCACCCTTGACTCTGTATATAGCTACAGGGTTTATCCTTTAATTGACGGCTTAAAATTAAGCCGCGAATCTAAAAGGGAGATAGAGAAAAATGGCATTACAAAAAGGCGAAGTTTATCGTTGCCCGGACGCAAACTGCGGGTGCGAGATTACGGTGACAAAAGGCGCGCCGGCGGATTGCAAAGGACAGGAACAGCCGCGTTGCTGTTGCGGTCAAACGATGGAGAAAGTTGCAGACTAAACAAAAAGGGCGAAGGCTGGCGCGGCAAACCCTCGTCAGCCTTCAAAAATTAAAGCTAAGTTCAGATACAGTTATCAAACGATGAAACGAGCGAGAAGACAAAATTATTCTGAAGAAGTGCCTGCCACGCGCGGGTCTTTGAAAATCGGCGAGGTTTCGCAGGCTTCGGGCATCGGCATCGAAGCTCTGAGATTTTACGAGCGGAGCGGACTTTTAGGAAAACCCGTGCGCTCGATGAGCGGTTATCGTCTGTATGACGAAGGCGTGCTGGAGCGGCTGGCTTTTATCAAAAAAGCGCAAACGCTCGGCTTTTCGCTCGACGAAATCCGGCGCATCATCAACGATGCCAAAAGCGGCGCAAGCCCGTGCGATGATGTGCGGGAAATCGTCCGACATCGGCTTGCGGAACTTGACGAGCGAATGCGCGAAATGAGGAGTTATCGAAAAGAGTTGGCGCAGACGCTCGAAGAGTGGGATAAAGTCGGGCGCGCGCCCGGACATATTTGCGGGCTGATTGAAGCGGCGGAAATTGAAAATCCTCTCCTTGCGCCGCGGAAAATCGCGCCTAAAGCCAAGCGAAAGTAAAACGAAAATTTTTTTAAAATAGTGCTTGACTCTTTACTCGACTACAGAGTTTATATTTTTCTTACAGCCTTTTAAGAAGGCAATTTTTGAAGGAAAAGTTAAAATTATGAATCGAGCAGAAAACCATTTTAGAAGTGAATCGGCGACAAATTATAACGCCGATTTTGGAAACAGGGAAACGAAATCGTCGTGCGGATGCTGCGGCAGCGGCGCGACGAGTATTAACCGAACGAGGGAGAAAAAAACGATGACAAATTCAGAACGCGAAACTAAACAGACGACAGTAACTGCACCGGAAATCGTCTGCGGCGGCTGCGCGAGTTCGATTAAAAAAGCATTGGGAAATGTCGAAGGCGTGTCGGAAGTTGCCGTTGACGTGGCGACGAAGAAGGTAACGGTCAACCACGACTCGAATGTCTCGCGCGAAACAATCGTGGACGCGCTCGACCGCGCTGGTTATTCCGTCGCTTCCTAAAGCGGCGGCGCGGCAAATTCGGGATCATAAGTTATGAAAACAAGCAGTAAATTGATAATTATTCTGGGAATCGCGGCGGCGTTCGTCATCGGTCTGGCGGCGGGCGCGCCGCTCGGCACATTATTGCTGACGGGAGCGTTGCTTGCCTGTCCCGCAATGATGTTTTTCGGTATGGGAATGCGGCACGGCGGTTGTCGTCATTGCGAAAGAAATGCGGATAATCAAATTCCGTCCAAACGCGCCGGAGAGTAGGGCTGTTAGACGACGCAAAAAGTTAGAAGGCAGTAGATTATGATTGACATAAATTGGAATCCGATGCCGTATCTCGGACCGATTCCGATAAACTGGTATGGCATCACAATGGCTTTGGGCTTTCTCGTCGCAGGGTATCTGGCTTGGCGCAGTGCGCCGCGCTACGACGTGCCGCGTGAGAAAGTTGAAGGTTTGATGGTTTGGCTGGTGGTCGGCGTAATCGTCGGCGCACGAATTTATTTTTTGGTGCAGAACGATTTCGCCTCGTATCTGCGAGAGCCGTGGCGGATGCTGGCGGTGTGGGAAGGCGGATTGGCTTTTTTCGGTGGGTTGTTTGGCGCGACGCTCGCGGCGTTTCTTTACACGGTGAAAGAAAAATTGAGTTTCGCCCGCGTGTCTGATTTGTTCGCGCCGTTTATTCCAATCGGCGCGGCAATCGGGCGGACGACGTGCGGTTTGGCGGGAATGGATTACGGAACGCCGACGAGTTTGCCGTGGGGCGTGGTTTATACGAACCGGAACAGCTACGCGCCCATTGACGGCATCAGTCGTCATCCGGTGCAGTTTTATGAAATGTTCGGAGATTTAATTATCGCCGGAATTCTGTTCAAACTGCGCGGCAAATTGCCGGAAGGGGCTTTGTTCTTGTCGTATCTGATTTTGTTCGGCGTGCTGCGTTTCTTTTTATTTTTCGCGCGCGGCGACGTGCCGGAAGTGGCGTTCGGTTTGAAAAACGGTCAACTGACTGCGCTGGCGATTTTAGCGGTCGCAGTTCCGGTTTTCGCGTGGCTCAATTTACGACGCAGGGCGCGAGCAGACAGTTTAAGGAGGGGTTATGGCGGTTTCGACAAAGATTAAAGACCCGGTGTGCGGGATGACGATTTCATCGGCAGATGCGGCGGGAACGAGCGAGTATCAAGGCGAGACTTATTATTTTTGTTCGCCTGTTTGTAAGGAGAAATTCGACGCGAATCCGCAAAAATTTGTCGCGGCTGAAGGAAAAGCGGAAGCTGCCGTTGCAGCAGCACAACCGGCAACTACTTCCGACGGCAAAACAGGCGAATCGCTGAAAAACGCAGATGTTTTAAGCGGGCGGCGCAACGACCATTCGATGCCGAGCGGCGCGGGCGAGCGCGTTGATTTGCCGATTACGGGAATGACCTGCGCGGCGTGCGCCAACCGCATCGAGAAAACTCTGAACAAACAAGCGGGTGTCCAGTCGGCTTCGGTCAATTTTGCCACCGCCAAAGCGACGGTTAATTACGATCCGGAAAAAACCGGAATCGGAAAATTGATTGATGTGGTCAAAGATACGGGCTACGACACAGCCGGGACGCAGAAAATAGAATTTATCGTTGACGATTCGATGCGCCCGTCGGGTTCGGGCGTTCCGATTGAAAAACATATTTCTAAATTGCGCGGCATCGTCAAAGCGGATTTTAATTTGGCGACGATGGCAATCAACGTCGAGTATTTGCCGAATGCGGCGGATGTCAAAGCGATTCGCCGCGCAATCGAAGATTTCGGTTATAAAGTCCGCGAAGTTGCGGGCAGCGGCGAGTCGGCGGAAGATTCGATTGAAGCCGCGCACGCAGCCGAGTATAAGGAGCTAAAAACAAAATTCTGGATTGCCGCCGTGTTGTCTTTGCCGGTTCTGATGATTGCGATGTCGCACGGGCGCGTCCAGCTTTTTAATTTCGCGGGCGTGAATTGGTTACAGTTAATTTTAACAATTCCGGTTGTTTTCTATTGCGGAGCGCAGTTTTATCTCGGAGCGTGGGCGGCGTTCCGGCATCGCGCCGCCGATATGAATACGCTGATTGCCGTCGGAACGGGCGCGGCTTTTATTTACTCGATTGCGGCAACCGTGTATCCGACGTTTTTCGCGGCGGCAAATCAAACGGCGATGCCCGGAATGGAAAATATGACCGGTGTTCCGGTTTATTTCGAGGCGGCGAGCGTCATCATCGCTTTAATTTTGTTGGGTAGAATGTTTGAGTCCCGTGCCAAAGGTCAGACGGGCGCGGCGATTCGCAAACTAGTCGGACTGCAAGCGAAAACGGCGCGGGTTATCCGCGACGGCAAGGAAATGGAAATCGAAACCGAGGAAGTTGTGCCGGGAGATATTGTTTTAGTGCGTCCGGGCGAGAAAATTCCGGTGGACGGCGTGGTCACAGAAGGTAATTCGGCGATTGACGAATCAATGCTGACGGGCGAAAGTTTGCCGGTCGAGAAGAAAGCGAATGATGAAGTTTTCGGTGCGACGATTAACAAAACCGGCGCGTTTCGCTTTCAAGCGACAAAGGTCGGCAAAGACACCGCGCTTCAGCAAATCGTCCGCCTCGTGCAGGACGCGCAAGGCTCGAAGCCGCCGATTGCGAAATTGGCGGACGTGATTAGCGGAATTTTCACGCCGGTTGTGATTTGCATTGCGATTGCGACTTTTGTTATTTGG
>JBPCRW010000033.1:0-22716 GCA_050996405.1 Pyrinomonadaceae bacterium
CCAGACAGTTGTGGAATATGCTGCAATTGGCGCGGGTGATAACGCTCGGCGCGTTAAACCGCGACGAATCGCGCGGGGCGCATTACAAGCCGGATTTTCCGACCCGCGACGACGAAAAGTTTTTGAAGACGACGATTGCGGAATATTCGCTGGAAGCACCGATTTTGAGTTATGAAGCGGTTGACATCGGCTTGCTCGAACCGCGCGAGCGAAATTACGCGAAAGGCGAAGCGAAAACGGAAGCCGCCAAAGAAGCGAAAAAAGAAGGCTTGCCCGTGCCGGAAGGCGGCGCGCCGCAGTTTGTCCCCGAAGGCAACGAGCAAAAACCGACCAGCGCGGAAGAAATCTGGGTTACGGAAGGCGAGAAAATTACGAAAGGCGAATCTTTTGAGGAAGGGGAATCCTTCAAAGAATGAATTTTTGAATTTCGTCAGAATGGGATAATAAAAATGGATAATACCCCTAACAACACAATCGAAGCCGAAAAAAGAGAAAAAATGATGCGCGCCGCTCGCGTCACTTGGATGATTTTCATTGCGGTTTGCGCCGCTGTTATCTTATGGCAATTATACCGCTGGTCGCAGGGAAAGCACGGCTTGCAGAGAATCCTTACGCCGCTAACATTTATTTTCATCGGTTTGTCATCAATAACCTGTTCGCGCAATAAAATGCTGTCATATATTTTGATGGCTGCCGCATCCATTTTGGTAATTTGGAATTTGGCAATGTTTTAATAATATATTGATGCCGACGACGCGAAATTTTCGACAGTTTTAGAAACTGAAGCGTCGTTGAGGTTTTTCCGGCGCGGCTTTATGCGAAAGCGTAATTTACGGTTTAATTGAATTAAAGAACGATTGTGGTTTAGAAAAAAGTTAAATTAATGTCGGTTCTAACGCAAACAAAAAAACACACGCCCGCCGAGTATTTGGCTTTGGAAGAGAAAGCCAAATACAGGAGTGAGTATTGGAATGGCGAAATCGTCGCTATGTCGGGCGCGAAAATTGACCACCAGCAAATTATTATGAATATCTCTCGAATCTTGGGAAATAAGCTGTATGGAAAATGTCGCCTGTTTGCCTCTGAAATGAAAGTTTGGGTGAAAAAGCGAAATAAATTTTTTTATCCCGACATAACTTTGATTTGCGAGAAGCCAAGCTTTTATAAAAACAGACGCGACACGATTGATAATCCAAAACTGATTGTCGAAGTTTTGTCGAAAAGCACGGCGAGCTTTGACCGCGCCGAAAAATTTTTGTCGTATCAGAGTTTGGATTCATTGGACGAATACGTTTTGGTTTCGCAGGAAAAACCTCTGGTCGAGCAATATATTAAACGCGAAGACGGAAACTGGATTTATAAGGCGACAATCGGGTTAGAAAGCACCGTAACTTTTTCCGCCGTCGAAGCCGCGCTGACTTTGCAGGAAATTTATGATTTGGTCGAATTTGAAGAAGTTGAATAATGGCTTTGCAGGCAAAAAAGAGAAAACTTTATACGCCCGCCGAGTATTTGGCTTTGGAAGAAAAAGCCGAATTTCGGAGCGAATATGTCAATGGCGAAATCATTACGATGGCTGGCGGTTCGCTTGACCATGTTCAGATTACGTCAAATGTTTCAAGATTTACTGGCAATAAAATTTCCGCTGAATGCAGGTCGCTTCCAACTGATATTAAAGTTTATGTTAAGGCGTTAAATAAATTTTATTATCCCGACGTAACTGTATTGTGCGGTGAACCGAAGTTTTATCAAAAGCGAAACGACACGATTGTTAATCCGGTTTTGATTGTCGAAGTCCTTTCCGGCAGCACGGAAGCCAAAGACCGAGGCGAAAAGTTTTTCGCGTATCAGACGCTTGAATCTTTCCGGGAATATATTTTGGTGTCGCAGGACAAGGAAGTTGTCGAACAATTCATTAAACAATCTGACGGAAGCTGGAAGTATCTGGCTATTATCGGCGCGAAAAGCAAAGTTAAATTTGAATCAATTGGCATCGAACTGTCGTTAGAAGAAATTTATCAGCGAGTTGAATTTAGCAAAGAAAATTTATGAACGAAGCAAATGTCCAGCATGAAAAAAAGCGATTGACGAATCCGCCGCCGACAATTGATTTTAAAATCCAGCGACGCGAAAATCCAGACGCTGCGGCGCATTGGGAAACTTTTTCGATTCCTTACCGGCGCAATTTAAATGTCATTTCCGCGCTGATGGAAATCCGCAAAAATCCGGTCACGAAGGACGGAAAACAAACCACGCCGCCGGTCTGGGATATGAATTGTCTGGAACAGGTTTGCGGCATCTGCACGATGATTATTAACGGGCGTGTTCGTCAATCCTGCTCGGCTCTGGTTGACGATTTACTGCTGGCGAGAGGCGGAAATACGATTTTGCTCGAACCGATGACGAAATTTACAAACGTGCGCGATTTAAAAGTTGACCGCGCGCCGATGTTTGAACACCTGAAAAAAGTTCACGCCTGGATTGAACTCGACGGAACTTACGATTTAGGTCCGGGTCCGCGAATGTCGCAGGAAACCGTTCACGAACGCTACGCCTATTCGCGCTGTATGACGTGCGGCTGCTGTCTCGAAGCCTGCCCGCAATACGGCGACGGAAATTACATCGGACCGCAGGCAATCGCGCAGGTTCGGCTTTTCGATATGCATCCGTCGGGGAAAATGAACCGCGACGAACGGCTCGAAGGTTTGACGCAGGAAGACGGCATCGCCAATTGCGGCAACGCGCAAAACTGCGTGCAGGTTTGCCCGATGAGTTTGCCTCTGACGCGGGCGATTTACGAAACGAACCGCGAAGTAACGGTTCACGGACTTTTCGGCTGGCTGCGAAAATAATTTTAGCGGTGTGAAAATAAAAATTAAATAATTTTGGAACGGTCGGAAAATTTAATTTTCACCGACCATTTTTATATTTGTAATCTTTTTAATTTAGTAAGATTAAACCGTTATGAAAAAACTTAAAAAATCTTGGAATGAATTTCTTAAAAAACCTTTTCCTGATAATTGTGTCGGGAAGACAATGGAAGGAGTAGAACTTACTTCATTGGATACATTTTCCGCAGGTTGCATAAACAGTTTCATTGACAACAAAGGGAATCTTAATCAACAGCAAATACAAACCTTAAATGATTGTGTAAGAAAACTTCATAAGGTTGTAGATTTACTTGCAGAAGCTGAAAAAGATTACTTTGAGCATCTTCTATATTTATCAAAACAAGTGTCACACGAAATTAAAGAACGAAACGGAGAGGTTTAATTGCTTCATTAATATGTTGTTTCCAGTTCCTTCCATTTCATCCAAAGCAAAACCAACTTACAATTGAATTTAATGATTGAGCAGACAAAATTATCTTTACGGCGGGACAGAAAATTTCAATGGCTGGTTTTGAGTCTTGCGGTGGTTGCCGTTTTTGAATTTTTATCGCTCGCCGGATGGCATTTGCCGAAAATGATTGGCGCGCCGTTTTTCGCCGCGATAATTTTGATTATCGGCTGGCGGACGCTTTTAAGCGGATTAAAGGCACTTTCCAAACTCAATTTTCGCAGTATCAATTTGCTGATGGTAATTGCCGTCACGGGCGCGTTTTTTCTGGGTCAATACGAAGAAGCGGCGATTGTTATCGTGCTTTTTACATTAGGCGAAACGCTCGAAAAATTCGGCATCGCGTCGAGCAAATCGGCGTTGCAGTCTTTGGTTGATAAAACGCCTAAACAAGCGCGAATTAAATTTGAAAACGAGCAGCGGGAAGTTAAAGTCGAAGATATAAAAATCGGCGATTGTCTGATTATCAAACCGTCGGATATGATTGCTTTGGATGCGGAAGTTTTAAGCGGCGCGTCGAGCGTTGACGAATCAACGATTACGGGCGAGCCTTTGCCGAGAGACAAACACGCGGGCGATAAAATTTTTGCCGGAACGCTGAATATGCAGGGCTATTTGGAAGCCCGCGTGACAAAAACGGCGCGGGATTCGACGCTTGCCAAAATTATCGAAACGACTTTTGCCGCCACCAAAACAAAAGCCGAAACGCAGAAATTTATCGAAAAATTTTCCGCCTTTTACACGCCTTCGATAATTTTTATTTCAATTTTGCTCGTCATAATTCCGACGCTTGTTTTCGGCAGGGAATTTGAAATTTGGTTTCGTGAAGCGTTGACTTTACTGGTTATCGCCTGCCCGTGCGCGCTCGTCATTTCAACACCAATTTCGATTTACGCGGCAATCGGCAACGCTTCTTCACGCGGCGCGCTCGTCAAAGGCGGAAAATATATCGAAGCAATCGGACAGGTTAAAGCCGTGGCGATAGACAAAACGCGCACTTTAACTTACGGCAAATTAAAAGTGACCGATGTCATTCCGTTCGGCGAAAAGACGCGCGAACATCTTTTGGCGTGTGCCGCCGGAATTGAAAGATATTCGGAGCATCCGCTGGCGCAGGCAATCGTGGACGCGGCGCAGTTTGAAAAACTGGAAATTCACGCCGTTGAAAATTTCCAAGCTGTTTTAGGCAAGGGCGCGAAAGCCGATTGCGTGGTCTGCTACGACGCGCATCACTGCATCGGCAAACTGCCGTTTATCACCGAAGAACACGACGTGCGCGATGAGATTATCGAACAGGTCGAATTTTTACAGCGAAACGGTAAAACGTCAATTATTATCAGCAGTCACGGCGGCGTGGAAGGCGTTATCGCCTTGACTGACGAAATCAAAACGGAAAGCAAAGCGGTTGTTGGCGAACTAAAAAATCTGGGCGTGGAAACCGTCATGCTGACGGGCGACAATCACGCTCCGGCGGAAGCGGTCGCGCGTCAAATCGGCATCCGCGAAGTCAGAGCCGAAATGCTTCCCGAAAATAAAGCCGACGCGGTGAAAGAACTTTTAGAAAAATACGGCGCGGTGGCAATGGTCGGCGACGGCGTGAACGACGCGCCCGCGCTCGCTCTGTCAAGTGTGGGAATTGCGATGGGCGCGGCAGGCTCGGACACTGCGATTGAAGCGGCTTCGATTGCGATTTTAAACGACCGTCTGGAATTAATTCCGTATCTGATTCGGCTGGGCAGACGGACGATTTCGACTATCAAAATAAACACGACGCTGGCGGTCGCCGTCAAACTTCTTTTTATTATTCTCGCAATTTTCGGCGTGAGTAGTCTCGCAATGGCAATCTTCGCCGATGTCGGCGTAACGGTTTTGGTGATTCTGAATAGTTTGCAGCTATTGAAGTTTGAAGAAACTAATCGGTCTGTAATTAAGCCGGAATTTTCCTGAAAATCAAACCTGCCGATTGTTTAAAAAAAGTTTCACAAAGCTATCTCTAAAAGCTATAATCTTCCGCATCTGTTTTATAGAATTAAGAAACGAACATGGGAGATTTATGCACAGAAGAGATTTTTTAGGCAAAGCGTCGGTTGTCGCCGGTGCCGTTATTTTATCGGCGAAAACGCCAAACGCCAATGCGGAAACTATGCAGAAAAATTCGGAAGAAACAAACCTTTTAACCACGCCGGAAACTTTTCGTGAAGGCGAAATGATTTACCGGATGCTCGGCTCGACAGGCGAAAAAGTTTCGGCAATCGGGATGGGCGGCTTTCATTTGAGCAAGCCGAAAACCGATGAAGAAGCTGTTCAACTCGTTCGCGCGGCTGTTAATCGCGGCATCACGTTTATGGATAATTGCTGGGATTACGCCGACGGTTTGAGCGAAATTCGCGCGGGCAAAGCTCTAAAAGACGGTTATCGAAACAAAGTTTTTCAGATGTCGAAAATTGACGGGCGCGACAAAAAAACCGCCGCGAAGCAAATTGACGAATCGCTTTTAAGATTAAATACAGACCACGTTGATTTGATGCAGTTTCACGAAATTATACGTTTTGAAGACCCTGATAAAATCTTTGCCGAAGGCGGCGCGTTTGAGGCGATGCAGGACGCAAAAAAAGCTGGAAAAGTCAGATTCATCGGTTTTACCGGACATAAAAATCCGGCAATTCATCTGCAAATGCTCGAAGTCGCCGCCGCGCATAATTTTAAATTCGACGCAGTGCAAATGCCCTTAAATGTGATGGACGCGCATTTTCGCTCGTTTGAAAAACAGGTTTTGCCGAAACTTGTCGAACAGAAAATCGGCGTTCTCGGAATGAAAACTTTCGGCGACCCGTTTATTTTAGAAAGCAAAACGGTTGAGCCGATTGACGCGCTGCATTATTCGCTGACGCTGCCGACTTCGGTTGTCATTACCGGAATTGATGAACCGGAAATTCTAGAACAGGCGTTTCAGGCGGCGAAAACTTTTAAACCGTTAACGCAAACGCAAATCGCTTCAATCTTGGCGAAAACAAAAGACGCGGCGATGACCGGAAAATTTGAGAAATTTAAAACCGATTCGCGCTTTGACGGCACGGCGAAAAATCCGAAATGGCTCGGCGGAATGCAGGAATCTTGAAATTTAATTTAGCAGATTTTTCATTCTACTTTTTCTTTAATCTTTTATAGACTTGTTTGCGGTCTTCGACCATTAAAACTTTTACTTCTTGAATCGCGTCGTTAATTTCATAAATAACGCGATAGTTTCCGACACGCAGTTTATACGCTTCACGCGCCGTTAATTTCTCCGCGCCGAAAACACGCGGATTTTCTTCGAGTCGGCGCAGATGCTCGATGATTCGGTCGTGCGGCTTTGCCGGTAAATTTTCGAGTTCCTTGACTGCGGATTTTGTGAGAAAGATTTTATAGGACATTACTTTTTCACGGAATGCTTTGCCAGATAATCGTCAAGCGAAACGGTTGGTTCTTTCCGTCGTTTTTCGATAATGGCGGCACAACGCAAATCTTCGGCAAGTTTCTCGTCCTGTAAAAGTTTAGCGATAAACGCTTCGCGCTCGCTCTTTTTCAAGGCTTGAAAGGCGGTATAAAAAACTTCGGCGGTGGCTTGCGGTCGCGTCATAGCGAGAAAATTATATCACTGGAGGCAAGAAAAAAAAACGGGCGAAGATAAACTTCGCCCTGATAATAATTGCTGTATATTGAAAATTATTCCGCTTTTGCCGCGACTTTCGATGTTTCGCCGTCTGTTTTATCGGGAACGGCGCGTTTCGCTTCTTCTTTTTTCGTCGTTTCAAAAGTCTTGTCGGCAGGTCTTTCGGGACGTTCGGCGTAAGCCTTGCCTTTTTTGTTTGAACGCCAGAGATTTGATAAAAGCAGTTCGCGGATAAACGTCATTTCCTTCGGCAGGCGGTCGTAGAGTTTGAAAAATAATTCGTCGTGCGAAGCGATTTCCTTAATCCACAAATCGCGGTCGAGACTCATCACTTTTTCAAAATCCTCTTTGGTGAAATCTTCCATTCCGCGCCAGTCCATATCTTCGTAACGCGGCATCCATCCAAGCGGCATTTCGATTCCTCTGGATTTTCCGCGCGCGCGTTCGACAATCCATTTTAAGACACGCATATTTTCGCCGTAGCCCGCCCAGATGAATTTGCCGTTTTCGTCCTTGCGAAACCAGTTGACCGAAAAGATGCGCGGCGGTTCAGGGATTTGCCGCCCGAAATTGAGCCAGTGTCCGAAATAATCGCCCATATGATAGCCGCAAAATGGAAGCATCGCAAACGGGTCGCGGCGCACTTCGCCGATGTTGCCGAAAGCGGCGGCGGTCATTTCCGAACCCATTGTCGCCGCCATATAAACGCCGAACGCCCAGTTAAACGACTGCATAATCAAAGGCACGACCGCATTTCTGCGCCCGCCGAAAATGAACGCCGAAACGGGAACGCCTTTCGGATTATCGAAATTTTCATCAATCACCGGACATTGAGTCGCAGGCGCGGTAAATCTTGAATTCGGATGCGCGGCTTTTTTATCTGAATCCGGCGTCCAATCGTTGCCCTGCCAGTCAATCGCGTGCGCGGGCGCGTCGCCGTCCATTCCTTCCCACCAAACATCGCCGTCGTCTTTGAGCGCAACGTTGGTAAAAATCGTGTTTTCTTTAATCGTTTCCATCGCGTTCGGATTCGTTTTGTAATTCGTGCCGGGCGCAACGCCGAAAAATCCGGCTTCAGGGTTGATGGCGTGAAGTTTTCCGTTTTCGTCCGGCTTAATCCAGGCGATGTCGTCGCCGACGGTGGTTACTTTCCAGCCTTCTTCCTGAAACGCCTTCGGCGGAATAAGCATTGCGAAATTCGTTTTGCCGCAAGCCGAAGGAAACGCCGCGCAAACATAATCCTTTTCGCCATCTGGAGATTTTACGCCGACGATTAACATATGTTCGGCAAGCCAGCCCTGCTCTCTGCCAAGAGTTGAAGCGATTCGCAACGCCAGACATTTCTTTCCTAATAAAGCATTTCCGCCGTAGCCCGAACCGTAGCTCCAAATCAAGCGTTCTTCGGGAAAATGGACGATATATTTATTTTTCGGGTCAGGCGAGCAAGCCCACGCGACATCTTTTTGTCCTTTGGCAAGCGGCATTCCAACCGAATGCAGGCAGTGAACAAATTCGCCTTCGCCCAAGGCTTCGATGGCTTTGTTGCCCATTCGCGTCATCAATTTCATATTGACGACGACATACGGCGAATCGGTTAATTCAACGCCGAACTGCGAAATCGGCGAGCCAATCGGACCCATACAAAACGGCACGACATACATCGTTCGCCCGCGCATCGAGCCTTCAAATTTCGGCGTGAGCGTTTCCTTCATTTCCTTCGGATTCATCCAGTTATTGGTCGGACCCGCGTCGCCCTGCGCCAGCGAACAAATATATGTGCGGTCTTCGACACGCGCCACATCCGACGGATGCGAGCGCGCCAGAAATGAATCTGGACGTTTTTCGGGATTCAGGCGAATGAACGTTCCAGCCCGCACCATTTCTTCGCAGATGCTGTCGTATTCTTCCTGCGAGCCGTCGCACCAGTAAACTTTGTCCGGTTTGCAAAGCTCGACCATTTTCGTCACCCAACGAATTAATTCTTTATTTTTCACATTTGACGGGATGTTTAATTCAGCCATAAATTTTCTCCAACAGAAATTGTGTTCCTTAAAATATCCTGATAAATAAAATTGCTAAAGCCTTAAAAATAAAGGCGAAAAATTCCTTCGCTCAAGGGATTATTCAATAATCTTATCACACTATTAGCAAAATTAAAGAGTGTTGGCGCGTTTTATTGCCAGCCGTTCGCGGCTTTGTTTTATTGTGTGAAAGATTATGGCGGAGACAATAATAATCCCGCCGATGATTGCCCAGCCGGAAGGTTTTTCGCCGAGAAATAGGAAAACCCAGACCGGATTCAGCAGCGGCTCAATAAATCCGACGATGCTGGCATCGAGCGAGCGCACGCCGTCTGCAAGTCCTTTAGTGAACAAAATATAAGCGATGCCGATTTGCAGAACTCCGAGAAATAAAACGGCGAGAAAATCATTGCGAGTCGGCTGCGGCGGATTTTGTATTAAAAAAGGAATCATCAAAACGACAATCATCAGATTGCCGTAAAAAACCGACAGTGCGGGATTTTTTTGAAGCGAGCGCGGATGACGCAGAAATAAAATGTAAAGCCCGAAAAATATGCCTGACAAAAGCGCGACGGCGTTTCCCAAAAAGACGTTTGAAGCCAATTTATTTTCTGAATTTTGCGGCTCAAGAAAAAACAAACTCATTCCAATCAAACAAACTGCGACCGTTATCAAATCCGAAACGCGAAATTTTTCTTTTAAGATAAACGGCGCGAAGATTAAAATATAAATCGGCGCGGTGTATTGCAGAAAAATCGCGTTGGCGGCGGTCGTCGTTTTGTTGGCAAAGACGAAACACGACAGCGTTCCGGCGTAGAAAAATGAAGTCAAAAGCGTGAACCAATCGAGCTTTAATCCTTTTCTGTAAGTGAAAATCGCAACCGTGATTGCCGCGAAAAACGCGCGTCCGGCGTTGACGGCAACAGCGTCGAGCGTCGTCATTTTGATAAACAATCCGCCCGTACTCCACAGCAAAACCGCCAGCACAATCAAAAAAATCGGCGGAAAAGTTTTCGCCGTCCGCGTCGAATCTATTTGTTCCACAAAATTTTATCAAGAAAACATCAGAAGTTTATAAATCAAATAAAAAGGTTAGCAAGATTTTTGTGAAAAAGGAAAATTGAAGATTTTTGAAACGCGACACATCGAACCGGAAGTTTCCAAACCTGAAGATTACGACTTTAAGTATTTGAAATTATTGATTTAGAAAACTCTTTGAAAAATATAAAAAATATCCTGAAAAAATCTTCTTGTAATTTCTCAAGTTTTAGGTTATAAATCATAGCGGACAAAACATTTTTTGTTTTTGAAAAGGAGTTAATGATGATGTTATCCAGAAGTTATTTATCTACTGCATTTAGTATTTCCCTGATTTTACTTTCCTTTATAATCTTTCCGGTCAAACAAGTTTCAGCCCAGGATACGAAAGTTGCGCTGCAGCGCGGTTATCGCACGGGTTATTCCGACGGTTATATGTCTGGCTACCGCGATTCGATTGAAAACGCGGCGCGCGGCTACGACCGCCACAGCGAATACGGTAAAGCCGACCGCGCTTATTCAAAAGATTACGGTACAGTTGAAGATTATCGAGACGGCTACCGGCAAGGATTTGAAATCGGCTACGACACGGGTTTCGACAAAAAAAGTTTCGATGCCGTGCTGCCGTCTGAACTGAAAAAACGCGGGAATTCGCCGCCGAAAACGCCAATTGAGACGGCGACGGTAACGACAACAACGCCAACTACTGCAACTATTACAACATCAACGACGACGGTTTCCGACACGGTTGCGGCGAATAATCCGCCGACGGTTGCTGAACGCACTGAAAACATCAATTATGTTCAAAACGGCGACCAGATTGTCGTGATTCCGGCTGAAACGGAATTAGTTGTCGAGCTTTTGGACGACATCAATACGAATGACAGCAAAGAAGGCGAGCGTTTTCACGCGCGCGTCGTTTCGCCCAATGAATTGAGCGGCGCAATCGTCGAAGGCAGAATTACTAAACTCCTAAAACCCGGAAAAATTAAACGGCGTTCGGAAATCGAGTTGTCGTTTGACCGTATAAATTTGTCGGAAAATCGATGGGCAAACTACAATGCGATTTTGACGGAAGTTTTGCCAGTCAAAGGCGACAATATTAAAAGAGTTGACACCGAAGGCACGGTTCAAGGGAAAGATTCAGTTAAAAGCGATGCCGTGAAAGTCGGAGCGGCAACCGGCACGGGATTGGTTATCGGCGCGATTGCCGGTGGTCCGGTCGGCGCGGGAGTCGGCGCGGGAGTTGGAGCGGCTTTTGGGGTCGGCGCGGTTTTAGTCGAAGGCGGAAAAAATATCAACATTATCAAAGGTCAGCAATTGCGAATCCGAACCGCTTACGAAACACAGATTAGATAATGGTGAATTGTGAACGGTGAATGGTGAGTGAAAATCATTCTTGTTTATTCGATTTTTCACACACCATTCGCCACTCACCACTAATAAAGTTTTTGACGCGAAACCAACCGAGCAAAAAAGCGTCAAGTTATCCGCCGCTAATTATGCGATAATTATTTTATCCATAATTCGGCGGATTTTTTGTTTTATGATTATTACGCTTTTGACCGATTTCGGAACGCGGGATTATTTTGTCGGCGCGATGAAAGGCGTGATTTTATCCGTCAACGAAAACGCCTCGATTGTTGACATCACGCATGAAATCGCGCCGCAGAACATTCGCGCCGCCGCGTTCACGCTCAAAAATTATTATAAAAATTTTTTGCAGGGAACGATTCACGTCTGCGTGGTTGACCCGGGAGTCGGTTCAAATCGCCGCGCGATTCTGGTTGAAACGGAAGATTATTGTTTCGTCGCGCCGGACAACGGTTTATTGAGTTTCGTGCTGGCAGAGCAGGAAAATTTTCGCGCGTTCGAGTTAAATAATACAGAATTTTTTCATTATCCCGTCAGCCAAACTTTTCACGGACGAGATATTTTCGCGCCCGTCGCCGCGCATCTTTCAAACGGCGTTTTGCCGGAAGAACTCGGAACGGAAATCGACGATTTGGCAACTTTTGAAATTAGCGTGCCGCGAGCCGTCGGCGAAACGAAAATCGAAGTCGAGATTATTCACATTGACCATTTTGGAAATCTGGTGACGAATCTCAAGGCGGAAGATTTGCCGGAAAAATTTTATTTGGAAGCGGGCGAAAACCGTATCGAGCGGCATCAAAGATTTTTTACGGAAGCGGAAAAAAGCGAAATTTTTTCGATTACGGGAAGTGCGGGATTTTTGGAAATAGCCGCCTTTCAGGATTCGGCGGAAAAATTGCTGAATGCGAAAACGGGCGAAAAAGTTTATTTGATAAAGCAGGGAAACTAGAAAATAAAAATCGGATTTAACGGCATTTTGCATTTTGCATTTTGCGCTTTTAATTTCTCCGCGTCTTTGTTATCTTCAAGATATACAATAATTATTGCACAAAAAGGAAAAAAGTTATGGAAACAAGTAAAGATTCAACCGCCGCAACTTCTGCCGCCGCAGCCGGACTTCGCGGAGTAGTTGCCGCGCAAAGCTCGATTGGCGATGTCAACGGCGAACAGGGAATTTTGATTTATCAGGGCTATGATATTCACGATTTAGCCGAACATTCGACGTTTGAAGAAGTAATTTTTCTGCTCTGGAACGGGCGGCTTCCAAAGGCGCGCGAACTCGCGGATTTGAAACAGCAGTTTCAGGCAAATTACGACGCGCCGGACGAGATTTTGGAAATGATGCAGACGTTTCCGAAAACGGCAGAGCCGATGGACGTTTTGCGGACGGCGATTTCCGCGCTCGATTTTTACGACGCGGGTTCGCACGACACGACGCGCGAAGGCGCAATGACCGCCTGTATTAAACTGACAGCGCAAATCGGCACAATTGTCGCGGCGTGGGAAAATATTCGCAGCGGCAAAACCATCGTCGCGCCGGATAAAACTTTGTGTATCGCCGAAAACTTTTTGTATATGCTGCGCGGCGAAAAGGCTGAATCGGACGAAGCGCGAATGTTTGACATCGCGCTGATTCTGCACGCCGACCACGAACTAAACGCTTCGACATTTACCTGTCGCGTGATTGCCGGAACGCTCGCCGATGTTTATGGCGCGGTTACGGGCGGCATTGCCGCGCTTTCGGGTCCGCTGCACGGCGGCGCGAACACCAACGTGATGAAAATGCTCAAGGAAATCGGCTCGGAAGACAAGATTGACCAGTGGCTCGATAAAGCTCTCGAAGAAAAACGCAAAATTATGGGCATCGGTCACGCCGTCTATAAAACCGAAGACCCGCGCGCCACATGGCTTCGCAAATTTTCCAAGCAGATGGCGGAGAAAAAAAGCGATATGAAATGGTTTAATATGTCGCAGAAAATTGAAAAAGCGATGCTCGATAAAAAAGGAATGCACCCGAACGTGGATTTTTATTCCGCCTCGACGTATTACTTGATGGGCATCCCGCTCGACCAATTCACGCCGATTTTCGCCGTCTCGCGTATTTCCGGCTGGACTGGTCATATTTTAGAGCAATACGCGAACAACAAATTGATTCGCCCGCGCGCCGAATACATCGGCGAACGCGATTTGAAATACACGCCGATTGAAGAAAGATGATTTCGGCATCGG
Source organism: Pyrinomonadaceae bacterium (assembly GCA_050996405.1). Taxonomy (GTDB): domain Bacteria; phylum Acidobacteriota; class Blastocatellia; order Pyrinomonadales; family Pyrinomonadaceae; genus JBPCRW01. Next base: position 13,654 of record JBPCRW010000033.1, read on the forward strand.
AAAATAAAATCGAAAAGGCAGAAGAAAATTCTTTTGCCTTTTTTGTTTTTGCGAAATAAAATGCGAAAATCCAATGCGGCGAAACAGAAAATTATTCAGAGAAATTTATGAGGAAAATATGTTGTTGAAAAACAGATTTTACGCGCTCGGATTTTTTATCGTGATTGTTACCGGAAATATGGTCATTACCGCTCAAGAAAATATGAAACCGCCCGTCGCCAGAAAGGAAACCAAAATTACAAAAATTAACGGCTACGAATTAAAGGACGATTATTCGTGGCTGCGAAGCGCGAAGGATTCAAACGGGAAAGTCCGCAAGGAAGTCGAAGATTATCTCGTCGCCGAAAACGATTTTACAAACGCGGCGATGAAAGGAACAGAAGCGTTTCAGAAAACTTTGTATGACGAAATGCTCGGACGCATCAAGCAGACGGATTTGAGCGTGCCGTATCGTAAGGGTGATTGGTGGTATTTCACGCGCACCGAAGAAGGAAAACAATATCCGATTTATTATCGAAGCAAAAAACAAAACGGCGCGGACGCGCAGCTTCTGCTTGACCAAAACGAACTCGCTAAAGGCTTAAAGTTTTACGCCGTCGGCTCGTTCGACGTTTCGGACGACGGAAATTTCCTTGCGTTTTCGTCCGACACAAACGGTTATCGGCAATACACTTTGCAGGTTTTGGATTTGCGAACGGGAAAATTTTTGCCGGAAAAAATCGAGCGCGTAACGAGCGTCGAATGGGCGACGGATGATAAAAATTTGTTTGTCGTGACCGAAGACGACGTGACGAAACGCAGCGATAAATTGTGGCGGCATTTGGTCGGAACAAATAAAACCGAATTGGTTTTCACCGAGCCGGACGAACTTTACGACATCGGCGTTTCACGCTCGCGCGACGGCAAAATGCTGTTCGTGACATCTTTTGCCAAAACAATGCGCGAAGTTCGATATCTTTCCGCGAACCAACCAAACGGCGAGTGGAAAATAGTTTTGCCGCGCGAAAAAGACCACGAATATTCGGTTGATTATGACAACGGGAAGTTTTATATCACGACGAATAAGAACGCGAAAAATTTCCGCGTCGTCGTCGCGCCCGTTTCTGACCCAAGCGAGAAAAATTGGAAGGAATATATCGCGCATAATCCGAAAGTGAAAATTGAAGACGTGAATTTTTTCAAAAACGATGTCGTCGTCTATGAGCGCGAAAACGGTTTAGAATTTTTGCGTGTGATTGATAAAAAATCAAATAAATCAAAACGCATTCCGACGAGCGAAGAAGTTTATTCGACCAGTCTCGGCGCGAATCCCGAATACGACGTAACGAAAATTCGTTATTCGTATAATTCGATGGTCACGCCGCAGTCAACTTATGAATACGATTTCAAAACCGGCAAAAGAGACCTTTTAAAACAGCAGGAAATTCCGTCGGGCTACGACAAATCGCAATACGAAACGAAAAGAGTTTGGGTTGCGGCGCGTGACGGCGTAAAAATTCCGGTGGCGATTGTTTATAAAAAAGGCGTGAAATTCGACGGTTCTGCGCCGATGCTGCTCTATGCTTACGGTTCTTACGGCGTTTCGATTCCGCCGAATTTTTCGACGATTCGCCTTAGTTTATTGAATCGCGGCGTGATTTATGCGTTAGCAAGCATTCGCGGCGGCGGCGAACTCGGCGAAGATTGGCGCGATGCCGGACGAATGAATCAGAAATTGAATACGTTTAACGATTTTATAGACGTTGCCGATTATTTCGTTAAAAATAAATACACAAATTCCGATAAATTAGTGATTCAGGGCGGCAGCGCGGGCGGTCTTTTGATGGGAGCGGTGACGAATATGCGACCCGATTTATTCAAAGCTGTCGTCGCGCAAGTTCCGTTTGTTGACGTGATAAATACGATGCTCGACGCTTCACTTCCTTTGACGACGAGCGAATATATCGAATGGGGAAATCCGAACGAAAAAGCGGCGTTCGATTATATGATTCGATATTCGCCGTATGACAATGTGCGGGCGCAGAATTATCCGAATATGCTCATCGAAGTTTCATTGAACGATTCTCAAGTTCCTTTTTGGGAAGGCGCGAAATTCGGCGCGAAAATCCGCGCACTGAAAACCAATGACGCGCAGATTTTAATAAAAACCAATATGGGCGCAGGTCACGGCGGCTCGTCCGGTAGATACGACGCGCTTCATGAACAGGCTTTTAATTACGCTTACATTTTAAGACAGGTCGGAATCGACGAATAACAGAAAAATAATTTGCGATTCAAAAGCGGTTGGACAGGTTCTTTGTTCGACCGCTTTTGTTTGTCAAAAAAAGGTGGAAATTAAACAACATTTAACATATAATAACAAATGTTGAAAGCCAGCCACGCTTTTGACCTGTCTAATATAGTATCTTTTCCAGTTCTTCCGATTTTAATTTTCCACAGTTTCAAAACTCAATATCGTGTTAAAAAAAGAAAAAATAATCACGTATCTTTTATGTTCGATTTTATTTTTGATTGCCGCCGCCTGTATTTTTGCGGATTATAAATATCAAGATTACCGAATCGAAATCGTTTTATCGAGCTTGACGGCAATGGCGATTTCGTTTGCATTCTACGGATTGCTGTTGAACAGGTTCAAAAATAATCTGGTCGAGAACGAGCGCAACCGCGTCGCGCAAGCCGAAAATCATATCGAAGAACTCCGGCGGTATATCGTCGAACAGGAAGGCATAACTCGCACCTTGCAAAAAAGCAAGGAGAAATTTCATCACGCAGCTTTTCACGATTCGCTGACCAATCTGCCGAACCGCAATCTATTCATCGAAACGCTGAAATTTCTGCTGGAGAAAGCCAAACAAATGCCAGGGTATAATTTCGCTATTCTTTATCTCGACCTTAATCGTTTTAAAACGATTAACGAAAGTCTCGGACATTCGACCGGCGACAAACTGATTCTGCACGTCGCCAAAAGGCTTTCCAATTTTATCCGCGAAGGCGATTTGGTGGCGCGTTTCGGCGGCGACGAGTTTGCCGTGATTTTGAGCAACGTGACGGAAATTCAGAACGCGGTGGAATTTGCCGAACGGGTTCAGGAAAAACTTTCCGAACCGTTTATCGTCGGCGGAAGAAAAATTTTTACGGGCGTGAGCATCGGAATCGCGCTCGGCAATTGTGAATATCAAGAAGCTGAAGAAGTTTTGCGCGATGCCGACATTGCGATGTATTATGCCAAAGACCACGAAAAAAATTACGAGATTTTCGACCGTCAAATGCACACTCGCGCCGTCACGCTTTTGCAGCTTGAGACGGATTTGCATTATGCCATCGAACGCGAGGAATTGCGCGCCTACTTTCAACCGATAATTGAACTGGATTCGATGAAACTAAGCGGCTTTGAAGCCCTGATTCGCTGGCAGCATCCGCAGCGCGGACTGGTTTCGCCCGCCGAGTTTATTCCGGTCAGCGAAGAAACCGGCTCGATTGTGCCGATTACGCTGTGGATGCTGCGAAATTGCTGCGGGCAATTCGCTAAGTGGCAGCAGCAATCACAGCTCAATAAAAAATTGATTCTCAGCGTCAATCTTTCCGGCAAACATTTCGCGGAAGAAAACCTGGTTCAGCAAATCGGGCAGATTTTGTTTGATACATCGCTCGACCCGGGCTGTCTGAAACTGGAAATAACGGAAAGCGCGGTAATGGAAAATCCCGAAGATGTTATCTCGACGCTGATTCGATTAAAGTCGCTCGGCATCCTGCTTTCGATTGACGATTTCGGCACGGGTTATTCGAGTTTAAGTTACCTGCACCGCTTTCCGATTGACACGCTCAAAGTTGACCGCTCGTTTGTCAGCGCGATGGACGAAGGAAGCGAAAACGGCGAAATTGTCCGCACGATTGTTTCGCTGGCGAAAACTCTGGGAATGAACGTGATTGCCGAAGGAATTGAGACGATCCACCAGCTTCACCAGTTGCGAATTCTCGGCTGCGAATACGGGCAAGGCTATTTATTTTCGCGCCCCGTGCCGCTCGAAGAAGCGGAAAAATTACTGGAAAACCGCGACCGTTTTAAGAATATTTTACCTGCTAAAGATATTATTATCCCGCCGCAAAACCGCGAAATGCCGCATTTAAGATTAGCGAAATGAAATAAATGGTGAATGGTTAATGGTTAATAGAAGAAATTTCTTCGATTTTTCACTTACCATTTACTATTCACCATTTACCATTATTCCAGGTTTTGCGCCGAGCGGAAATTCATTTTCGTAAATATGCGCGAGATTCAGCAATAAACTTTCCGACCAGTTTTGACCGATAAGCTGCAAGCCGATTGGCAAGCCTTCGCTCGATAAACCGCACGGCACGGAAATGCCCGGAACGCCGACCAGATTTGCCGAAACCGTATAAATATCGCTTAAATACATTGCCAGCGGATCATCCGATTTTTCGCCGATTTTAAAAGCGCGCGAAGGCGCGGTCGGCGTGAGAATTACGTCGCAGTTTGCGAAAGCCTGTTTGTAATCCTGCCGCAAAAGCGTTCGCACTTTCTGCGCTTTGGCGTAATAGGCATCGTAGTAGCCGCTCGATAAAACGTATGTGCCGAGCATAATCCGGCGTTTGACTTCCGCGCCGAAACCTACGGAGCGCGTTCGCTGATACATCTCGCGCAACTCGTGCGAATTTTCGGCGCGAAAACCGTAGCGCACGCCGTCAAATCGCGCCAGATTTGAAGACGCTTCGGCAGGCGACAAAACGTAATAAACAGCCAAACCGTATTTGGCGTAAGCGAGTTTGACATCAACAATTTCCGCGCCTAATTTTCGATAATTTTCGATTGATTTCTCGACGGCGTTTCTAACTTCGTCGTCCAGACCTTCGCCGAAAAGCTCGCGCGGAACGCCGATTTTTTTTCCTTTGATGTCTCTGGAAAGTTCCGCCGTGTAATCTGGAACGGGAACGTCAGCCGAAGTTGCGTCGTGGTTGTCGCGTCCCGAAATCGCGCCTAAAACTTCGGCTGCGTCTTTCGCGGTTTGCCCGAAAATTCCGATTTGGTCGAGTGACGACGCAAACGCGACCAAGCCATAACGAGAAACGCGCCCGTAAGTCGGTTTCAAACCGATAACTCCGCAAAACGCCGCCGGTTGCCGCACCGAGCCGCCGGTTTCCGAACCTAAAGACGCGCGGACAATTCCCGAGGCGACCGCGACCGCCGAACCGCCCGACGAGCCGCCCGGAACTCTCGAAATATCCCATGGATTTTTTACGTTTCCGTAGGCGGAAGTTTCATTTGACGAACCCATCGCAAATTCGTCCATATTCGTTTTGCCGACAATCACCGCGCCCGCCCGATAAAGTTTTTCAACCGCCGTCGCGTTATACTGCGGATGATAATTTCCCAGAATGCGCGAGCCGCAGGTCGTCCGCATTCCGCGCGTGCAGATGTTGTCTTTGACGGCAATGCCCGCGCCGCGCAGAGGTTGATTTTCGGTTTGGTTTTTTTCTAATTCCGCGACTTTTTCGAGAGCCTTTTCGCGTTCGACGGAAACGAAACAATTCAGTGTTTCGTTGAGTTTTTCCGCATTATCTAAAGTTTTTTCAATGTTGGAACGAATACTCATAAAATCTGTAAAAATTGCAGTTTATTTAGGTTCGACTTTATTAACCAGCCATTCGCCGTTTTCTTTTATCGCTTCGACCTGAACTTCTTTTTGACGGCTCTTTTCGGTGCTGTTGTCTCGCCAGAAAAAGACCACGCCGAGACTCGTTTTTTGATTCGGCTCAACTACCGTGCAGCCGCCGACACGAAACGCCTTTGGCGGTTCTTCGGAATCGGTAAAATAATCCGTCGCGCTGTCCGGCATTTGCGAAAGAGTCTGGAACAATTCGGGAGTCAGAAATTTTTCGCGCTGCTTCAGATTTTCCTGATCAAACCGCATGTCGTTGCTGTAATGAAAAGAATAAAATTCGCGCACGGCATTTCGCGCATCCGTGCATTCGGGCTTTTCAAGATTCGGAATACTGCACGACGGAAGATAGAAAACAGAAAATAGAAGACAGAAAAAAACAAGTGCCTTCCGACCGAATTCTGACTTCTGTTTTCTAACTTCTATTTTCATAAAACTTTCGGGACTTGGAAATATCCTTCGACCACCGCCGGTGCCTGGTCGAGCGCAAGCTGCTGTCCGAGCGATTCGTGCGGAACATCTTCGCGCGTCGTGACGGTCGCTTCGCCTTCGGGCGTTAAACCGCCGATTGACGCTTCCGTTTTTTCCGTGTCGAGTTCGTTTAACTGTTCAATATACGCGACGATATTCGCCATTTGCGGCGTATAAATTGCCGCTTCTTCGTCGGAAATTTCAAGATGCGCGAGCCGCGCGATTTTTTTTATATCCATAATTGGTAATTGGTAATTGGTAATTGGTAACTGTTAGCTGTTCTTCGACTAACTACTTATTACCTATTACTAATTACCTCGATTTTTTCTTTTTCAGTGCCAGCGCGCTGCCCGCCGCGAGCAGAAACTGATAGCGCAGATTATCGTCTTTTATCGCATCTGCCGCGCGGCGCAGTTTCGGCGTAACTTGTTCGAGCGCGATTTCACGCAGTTCGTCGTCGCTCATCGCGCTTTTTCGATTTTTCAAACATTTCGTGTTAATCGTTTCTTCATCGACGCGGAATTCGATAAATGTCACCAGCGCAGAACCGAGCGCGGAATTGATTTTGAAAATCATCTGCCCGCTTAAGGTTTCTAAATGTCGCCGCCACATTTCGCTTTCGACGGCAACGGTTAAATGTTTTTTATAAAGTCTGAACGGCACGGCTTTATCGCGCAAACCTTCGCCCGCGATGCGCCGCCACGCCGCGAAAATCACGGCTTCGCGCACTTTTTCATTGTCGCCCATTTCATTTAACAGCGCGGGCAGAGCGCGGAAAAGCTCGTTCATTGGTCATTCGACATTTATCATTTATCATTTATCAAACAGGTAAATGTTAAATGTTAAATGATAAATGTTCAATGCTGTCGCTTCCAAAACTTATCTTAGCGTCGGGCAGCCCGCGCCGCGCCGAAATTTTAAAGGCGGTCGGCTGGGAATTTACAAAAGACGCTGCCGATATTGACGAAACAGAATTGCAAGGCGAAACTCCCGAAAATTACGTAATGCGGCTGGCGCGCGAAAAAGCCGCAGTCGTCGCGCGAAAATACGAAACGGGAATCATTCTCGGCGCGGATACGACGGTTGTAATTAACAATCAAATCATCGGAAAACCCGTCGATTTAGCGGACGCACGGCGAATGCTCGAAATGCTTTCGGGCAACTGGCACGAAGTTTTGACCGGAGTGGCGATTGTTAAAGTTCAAAGTTCAAGTTTCAAAGTTCAAAGTTCAAAATCAATTGTCGAGATGGAGAGAACGCGCGTCAAATTTGCCGAAATGTCGGATGCGGAGATTGAATTTCTTGTTGCGGAAGGCTCGCCGCTCGACAAAGCGGGCGCGTATGCGGTGCAGGCGCAAGCCGCTCTGTTTATCGAAAAAATCGAGGGCGATTATTGGAACGTGGTCGGTTTGCCCGTCAATTTAGTTTATCGTTTGGTGAAAATATCTGAACCAAAATAAAAAGACGAGCCGTTTTAAGACCCGTCAATTTTTTGATTGATTATCCGAAAAACTATAAAAGTTTATCAATCGCCTGTGAAATTTGATTTGCCAGTTCCGTTTCGCCGTTCGGGGTTACGCCGCCGAATGCTTCGCCAATCATTTTGCCGTCTTTGCCAAGCACGACAAACGCCGGAATCTGGTCAACATTATACTTTTTGAGTGTCGCCGCGCCATCCGAATCGCGCAAAACCGTTGCCGTCATTTTGTTATTCGCCGCAAACGATTGAACAGCCTCGTTGCTTGCGAAATTTTTCGATTTTGCAACAGTCGAATCGGTGGCGACAAAATAAATTACGACATCTTTCCCAAGATATTTTTTCGACAATTTGTTGACGACAATCGCCTGATTTTTAGAAAGCGGAAGCCACGTCGCGCCGATTGCCAGCACGACGACTTTACCTTTTTGCGCGCCCAGGGAAACGCTGCCGCCGTCAAGCGCGGTCAAAGTCGCGTTTTGAGCGAAATTAACGTTTGAAAACGCGAACATTAAACTCAAAACGACCAGTAGAAATTTGATGTTTTTCATAAGTTTTCTGCCAAATCGGGCATTGCTTTTTTAGATGCGAATTTAAGACCAATTACTGCTTTCGGTTCAAAATCGTGTTGTCAATCAAACGCACGTTTCCAAAGCGCGCGGCGATTGCCAGCAAAACCGCGCGGTCTTCGATTTTTTCGACGGGTTCGAGCGTTTCGGCATCCACCAGAGCGACGTATTCAACCTGCGCGAGCGGCTCGGCGACGAGCGTCCGATGCGCGATTTCGGCGAGATTCGCGGCGTTTCGTTCGCCGTTTCTGGCGGCGATTTTCGCTTCGCGCAGAGCCTTGTAAATAATCGAAGCCTTTTGCCGCTCTTCATCGGTCAAACGCGCGTTGCGCGACGACATCGCCAAACCGCTTTCCTCGCGCACAATCGGCAAAACGACGATTTCCGTCTCAAAACCTAAATCTTTTGTGAGACGTTTGACAATCACAGTTTGCTGCGCGTCCTTTTGCCCGAAAAAAGCAAAGTCCGGTCGAACGGTATTTAAAAGTATCGTCACGACGGTCGCCACGCCGCGAAAATGTCCGGGACGCGACGCGCCTTCGAGAGATTCGGTCAAACCTTCGACATAAACGTAAGTCGAAAAACCTTCGGGATAAATTTCCTGCTCGTCCGGCGCGAAAATATAATCAACCTGATAATTCGCCAGCAGCGCGGCATCATTGGTCAAATCGCGCGGATATTTTTCCAAATCCTTTTTATCATTAAACTGCGCCAGATTGACGAAAATCGAAACGATGACGACATCGCACATTGCCCGCGCCTCTTTGACCAGCGACAAATGACCTCCGTGCAGCGCGCCCATCGTCGGCACAAGTCCAACCGTTTTATTCTCGCGCCGCAGCTTCCGCGCGATTGAAAACATTCTTTG
>JBPCRW010000051.1:0-5991 GCA_050996405.1 Pyrinomonadaceae bacterium
CATCCAGAATCATCAGCGGATTATTCGTTTCCGCCTGCATAATGCTTTGCAGAATCCTGCCCGGCATCGCGCCGACATAAGTTCTGCGATGCCCGCGAATTTCGGCTTCGTCGTGCAGCCCGCCTAAAGAAAGACGCGCGAATTTACGATTCAAAGCGCGGGCAATCGAACGCCCCAGAGAAGTTTTACCAACTCCGGGCGGACCAACTAAACAAAGAATCGAGCCTTTCGGTTTCTCCCTTAATTTGCGAACCGCCAACGCTTCGACAATTCTTTCCTTGACTCTTTCCAGCCCGTAATGGTCTTCGTCCAAAATGCGTTCCGCTTTTTTTAAATCGAGATTATCTTTTGAGGCTTTTGACCACGGCAAATCCGTCATCACGTCGAGCCAATTTCTTAAGGTCGCGGTTTCCGCCGTATCGGGATGCATCCGTTCGAGTTTTTTCAATTGACGAACGGCTTCTTCTTCGGCATATTGCGGCATTTTCGCCTGTATTATTTTTTCGCGGTATTGCTCGATTTCTTCCGCCAGTTCGTTGCCCTCGCCAAGTTCGCCCTGAATCGCTTTTAACTGCTGCCGCAGAAAATATTCGCGTTGCGAACGGTCAATGTCGGCGCGCGCCTGCGTGTTGATTTCCTGCTGAACCGTCAGCACGTCAATTTCCTTATTTAATAAATCGTTGACGCGCCGCAGACGCGCTACCGGCTCGGAAATATCCAGAATGCTCTGCGCGTCTTCAACCTTTAATTCCAGATTCGACGCCGCCAAATCCGCCAGCCGTCCCGCGTCTTCCAAATTTGCGATAATCGCCAGAACTTCGGGCGAAATATTTTTGCCTAAACTAGTGGCGCGTTCCATCGAACCGCGCACGTTGCGAACCAGTGCTTCGACTTCCAGCGAATTCGAGAGCGGAAACGGTTCAGAAATCGGTGTCACACGCGCTTTGGCGTAATCGCTGCCGACGGCAACCGAGTTAACAGAAGCGCGTGAAAGTCCTTGAATTAAAATGCGAATCCGTCCGTCGGGCAGTTTCAGCATCCGCATAATAACGGCAACCGTGCCGATTTTATAGAGGTCGTCCTGCGCCGGTTCTTCCTTGTCAACATCCCTTTGCGAAACGAGCAGAATCATCCGGTTTTGACCTAACGCTTCGTCCACCGCCCTGATAGAACGGTCGCGCGAAACAAACAGAGGCACAATCATAAACGGATAAATCACAATATCGCGCAGCGGTAAAACCGGCAACTCATCAGGTACCTGCAATTGCGGTTCAACACCTTCCGCCTCATTTATCTGGGTAGTCAAATCTACAATTTCATCCATACTTTTATGTTAGCCGATTTAACTGCAAAACAAAAATCTTTGGAAATTCGCGCTTTCAAAATTGGAAAAGTTACTATAAATTTATAGTCAGTTTTTACACGGAAAATGCAGGAATGCTCAAAATCAAAAATTACATCGGCGGCGAACTGCTCGCGCCCGCGTCAAACAAATATCTTGATAATTTTAATCCGGCAACCGGAGAAGTTTATTCGCTGATTCCAGATTCGGACGAAAAAGATGTTGAACGCGCCGTCGAAGCCGCGAAAAACGCTTTTCCCGCGTGGTCAAAAATGAGCGCGGAACAAAGACACGATATTTTAATGCGCGTTTCAAATTTGATTGAACGCGATTTGGATGAATTGGCGGAAGCCGAAAGCGTGGATAACGGCAAGCCGAAATCTCTTGCAAAACAGGTTGATATTCCGCGCGCCGTTTCCAATTTTAAATTCTACGCCACCGCCGCGATGCACGTTTCAAGCGAAGCGCACGAAATGGTCGGGCAGGCAATCAATTATACTTTGCGCCAGCCGCTCGGCGTGGTCGGCTGCATTTCGCCCTGGAATTTGCCGCTGTATCTTTTCAGTTGGAAAATCGCGCCCGCGCTTGCCGCCGGTTGTTGCGTCGTTGCGAAACCTTCGGAAATTACGCCGATGACGGCTTATCTCTTGTCAAAACTTTGTATCGAAGCCGGACTGCCCGACGGAGTTCTAAACATCGTTCACGGTTCGGGCGTGAAAGCCGGAAGCGCGATTGTCGCGCACAAAGATGTCAAAGCGATTTCGTTCACCGGCGGCACGAAAACCGGACAAGACATCGCCCGAATCGCCGCGCCGATGTTCAAAAAATTATCGCTGGAACTCGGCGGAAAAAACCCGAATATCATTTTTGCCGACTGCGATTACGAAGAAATGCTCTCGACAACAATTCGCTCGTCGTTCGCCAATCAAGGTCAGATTTGTTTGTGCGGTTCGCGGATTTTTGTCGAAAAAACAATTTACGAAAAATTCAAAACGGATTTCGTCGAGCGCGTCAAAAAATTAAAAATCGGCGATCCGCTTTTGCCGGAAACAAACGTCGGAGCAGTCGTTTCAAAACAACACTTGGAAAAAGTTCTTTCATATATCGAATTGGCAAAAAAAGAAGGCGGCAAAATTCTGCTCGGCGGAAGGCAGGTAAAACTCGAAGGCAGATGCGCGAACGGCTATTTTATCGAGCCGACAATCATCGAAAATCTCGCTTTCGATTGCCGAACAAATCAAGAAGAAATCTTTGGCGCGGTTGTCACGATTCAGCCTTTTGATACGGAAACGGAAGTTTTAAATTACGCCAACTCGGTCGAATACGGCTTGTCGGCAACCGTCTGGACGGAAAATCTTTCCCGCGCTCATCGCGTTGCGGAAAAATTAGAATCGGGAATTGTCTGGATAAATTGCTGGCTTTTAAGAGATTTGCGAACGCCGTTCGGCGGCGTGAAAAATTCCGGCATCGGGCGCGAAGGCGGATTTGAAGCATTGCGATTTTTTACGGAAGAAAAAAATGTTTGCATTAAAATAAATTATTGAGCAAAATTTTGAAATGAAATTTATCGTTCGTCCGGCGGAAGCGCAAGACTCGGAAAGCATCGGAAAGTTAGCCGCAGAATTTATCGAATATCTGCGCGGACTCGGCGACGAAGCCGAACAGAAGTTTGACGGGACGATTTATTTGCGCGACGGCTTTGGCGTAAATCCGGCTTTTTCGGGAATCGTTGCGGAAAACGCGGGCGAAATTCTCGGCTATTTGCTTTATCATTTCGGCTACGATGTTGATTACGCAATCAGAACTTTGCACGTCGTAGATTTATACGTTTCCGAAAAGCGGCGCAGGTTAGGAATCGGAAAAGCGTTGATGAAACGGGTCAGCGAAATTTGCCGCGATGCGGGCGGCACACAATTATTTTGGGCAGTCTATGCGCCAAACAAAGCTGCGATGAATTTTTACGAACGACTCGGCGCGAGATTCACGCAAAACCTGCTGTTTATGAGATTAGACGTTTGATTATGAACAAAGAAAACATCGTCAATTCTTCAAAAGCTCTCGAATCCGTCAGTTTTCATTGGTTATTTTTCGGAGAACACGGCGGATGATTTCATAAAATTATGAACAAAATTATTACACGCTTTTTGTTTTTCAGTTTTGTCGCGGCAATTTCGGCGGCTTCCATTCACGCCCAAAGTTCTCCGCCTAAGTCTGATGAACCGGATTTTATTGTTCCGGCGCGTCCGACTGTTTCCAATCCGGCGGAGTTTCAGAAACCGGGCGTTTTGCAGCTTGAATCCGGTTACAACGCGAATTTTCACGCTTCGGGAAACTATAAATATCAGCAGGACGCGCCGCTCGCGCTGCGGTTTGCCGTCAATCGCCGATTGTTGCTCGAACTCGATACCGACAGTCCGTATTCGCAAAAGGATTTGAGCGGCGTGAGAGAAACGGGCGCGGGCGATACGCAGCTTGGCGTTCAGGCGGTTTTGCAGCCGGAAAACGAATCGCGTCCCGGAATAGCCGTCGCTTATTACATAAAATTGCCGACGGCGAGCAGCGCGAAAAATCTCGGAACGGGGCGCGTCGACCACAATTTTATCGCGCTCGTCAGCAAAAAAGTCGGGCAGACAACCGTCGATTTCAACGCGATTTATTTGCTCGCCGGTCGGACGAACGGAAACGGATTCGCTTCGAGCGGGCAGGCGGCACTGGCGGTTTCTCAAAACGTAACTAAACGGTTTGGCGTGCAGGGAGAAATCAGCGGTTCGAGTCGCAATGATATGCAGACGGGCGCGATGTTCGGTTTGGGTGTCGTTACATATCAGCTTAACCGGCGCGTGGCTTTTGACAGCGGCTTGCGATTCGGGCTGACATCCGCCGCGCCGCGTGTCGGAGTCGTGGCGGGAATCACGGTCGGAGTTGCGGATTTATACAAAAAGCATCGTTAAAGCATCGCTTTTTGTGAATGCGTTTCGAGACGCATCTCACTTAAAATTATCAAATGAACGAAGAAAACATCATCAATTCTTCCAAAGCTCCCGAACCGGTCGGACTTTATCCGCACGCGCGGCGAGTCGGAAATCTGTTGTTTTTGTCGGGCGTTGGACCGCGTGAAAAAGGCACGAAAAAAATTCCGGGCGTTGAATTAAATGACGCGGGCGAAATCGTTTCTTACGACATCGCGGCGCAGTGCCGCATCGTTTTTCAGAATGTAAAATATATTCTGGAAGATGCGGGTTCGTCGTGGGAAAAAATCGTTGACGTGACGGTTTTTCTAACGAATATGAAAGATGATTTTCAAATTTATAATCTAATTTACGCCGAATACTTCAAAGACAATCTGCCGTGCCGGACGACGGTTGAGATAAATTGTTTGCCGACTCCGATTGCGATTGAACTGAAGGTTATTGCGACGATTGATTGATAAAATGATGAAATACATAGCCTTTTTGCGTGGCATCAATGTCGGCGGGAAAAATAAAATCAAAATGGAAACCTTGCGCGAAGTTTTTAACGCGCTTGGATTTGAAAACGTCAAAACTTATATCAACAGCGGCAACGTAATTTTTGAAACGGCGCAAACAAACGATAAAAAACTCGCGGAAAAAATCGAAACGGCGATTGAAAAACAATTTTCTTTGAGAATAAAAGTCATCGTGCGGACGATTGACGAAATCAAGGAAATTATCGAAAATAATCCTTTCGACGGACAATTTGAAAACGAAAGGGATTTGCACGTCTTTTTTTTAGACGGGGAATTACCGGCGGAAAAACGCGAACTGCTTCTTTCAAATAATAGCGAAACGGAAATGTTCGTCGTCAGAAACCGCGAAATTTTCTGCCTTTTACAGCGCGTCAGCGTTTTGGACAGTTTAATGGGCAAAGATTATATCGGTAAAAAATTAAAAGTTTCCGCGACGGCGCGAAACTGGCGAACGATTAACAAAATAATGGAATTGTCTTTGAGTTAATTTATCGAAACATCGGCGCGCGTTACTCATCTGAATCCAATTGACGCAATAAGTTTTTCAATTCGTTGAAAGAGGAAATATACAAAATTTTAAAATAGATTTCCGTCGCAATCGCCAGCAGTATTTCATAAATAACCACGCATCCGGCTATTAAAATCAATAAATTTGTAAAAGTCATTGACGACTTGCCGAAAGCACCGATTCCGTAAAAGACTGCGGGAACAGTTATCGGCGTGAAAACATACATCACAATACGGGTTCGCCGGAAATAATTTTTCATCGTTTGAATCTTTAAATTTAACGACTGCTTGACAGCAACATAATCTACTTCGTCATTTTCAAGATTGGGAAGCCGTCGAAGTTCGCGGACATACCAGATGCCGAGAATAATAATCAGCAATGAGAAGACAATCAATTTCGGATAATAAAAAACCGGAATTAAAGTCAGCGCGGCGGTAATGCCTTGCGCCCAAACGTCAATTCGGATTTTTCGGCGCAGCTTATTTTGCCAAGCTGTTAAAGACTTTTGAAACGCGGCAAAATCAATCGTCGGCGCGGCATCGTCGGCTTGCCATAAATTTTTTAATTCTTCTTCGTTCATCTTGATAATTTCTCCGTCAATTGTTTTTTCAGGCGCATCAGGCGCGTGGCGACGTTGGTTTTGCTGATGCCTAA
>JBPCRW010000073.1:0-3994 GCA_050996405.1 Pyrinomonadaceae bacterium
CCGAACACCGTCGGAAACGGGCATCCGCGCGGCTACGGCAATTTTCCGCGCTTGATTGCCGAATATGTGCGCGAGAAGCATATTCTGACGCTTCCCGACGCGATTCGCAGAATGACTTCGTGGTCTGCGGCGCAGCTTCGTCTGCCGGAACGCGGAATGATTAAAGAAGGTTTGTGGGCGGATGCGGTGATCTTCGATTATGACAAAATTCAAGATAACGCGACATACCAATATCCCTACAAAACTCCGACCGGAATCAATTATGTGCTTGTCAATGGTGAAGTCGTCGTCGAAAACGGCAAGCACACGGGCGCGAAACCCGGAAAAATAATCTATGGTCCCGGTTTCCAAATGAAATAGTTGCTGGGAGCGCAGGCATTCTGCCTGCCGCGGCGCGAAGCGGCGCAAAGAATGTCCGATGAAAAATCAGGCTGAATTCTTATCGAGGCTTTTGAACGCTTTCGCGTTCAGGCAGACAGGATGCCTGCGCTCCCGGCAAAAAGATTTATGAAAAATGAGTATCGTCATTGAAGGATCAATAACCATCCGCGAAGTCACAGGGCAGAATGAGTTACGTGCGGTTGAAGAATTGCAAAAAGAAGTTTGGGGCGTTCCCGATCTCGAAGTTGTTCCGCTGACGCAGATGGTCGCGGCGCAGGCGGCGGGCGGCGTTTTAATCGGGGCGTTTGATGGTGAAATTTTAGTTGGTTTCGCTTACGGCTTTGTCGGCTGCGAACACGGGCAAACGACGCATCATTCGCATCTGCTCGCCGTCAAACCGGAATATCGAAATTATGATCTCGGACGACGGCTCAAATTCGCGCAGCGCGAACGGGTTTTGGCACAGGACATCAATTTAATGACGTGGACTTTTGACCCGCTGCAAAGTTTGAATGCGTATTTCAACTTCAGCAAATTGGGCGTAGTTTCGGATCGCTATTTTATAAATTTTTACGGCGAAGACGCGGCGAGTTTTCTGCACCAAACCGGCACGGATCGTTTATGGGTGACGTGGGATTTGACGAAAAATCCTATTGATAAAACAAATTTCAATGATGATTTCGAGCAGATTACGCGGCTCGTCAAAATCGGAGTTGACGAGTTTCCGCTGGTTGATGATCTAGACGAAGGATTAAAGAGGGATCACGCTTTGATAGAAATTCCTGCAAGCATTAACGATTTAGTAAAACGAAACGGCGATTCAGCAAAAAAATGGCGTGAGTCAACTCGAAGGGCTTTTACCGAAGCGATCAATGCAGGCTTTTCAGTTGAGAATTTCTACCGAACAAATCGTGAAGAACGGCAAATCGGAGTTTATTTACTCAGTCGCAGAAAATAATTAAAGACAGGAAACTTGAAGGAAAATTTGTATGTATAAAAAATTTAATATCGCAAATCGTCTGATCTCACTTATTGCGTCGTGTCTTCTTTTTGTTTCATTCATTTCGGCTCAAACTAACGCCGCGTCGAAAACATCCGATCAGCAAATAGTTGAGAAAACCAGCGAATATATGAACGCCGCCGTTAAAGTTGACGGTTTCAGCGGGACGGTTCTCGTGGCGCGTGACGGGAAACCGATTGTCAGCAAAGGCTACGGAATGGCGAACATCGAATTGGGCGTGCCGAACGCGCCGCAGACTGTTTTCCGGCTTGGTTCGGTGACAAAACAGTTCACGGCGATGGCGATAATGATGCTCGCAGAGCACGGTAAATTGAACGTTAATGATCCGATTTGTAAATATCTGGCTGATTGTCCGGCGGCGTGGCAGCCGATTACCGTCAAAAATCTTTTAACGCACACTTCCGGCATTACGAACTACACGAGTTTTCCCGATTTTGCAAAAACTACTATTATGCCGATAACGCCTGCCGAAATGGTTAAAATTCTCGAAGAAAAGCCGCTCGAATTCACGCCCGGCGAAAAATTCGCGTATAGCAATTCGGGTTATTTCGTCCTCGGAGCAATCATCGAAAAAGTTTCCGGCAAGACTTACGCCGACTTTTTGCAGGAAAACATTTTTACGCCGCTCGGTATGAAAAATACGGGTTACGATAATCCGCTTCAAATTATCAAAAACCGCGCGGCGGGTTATCAGCGCGTCGGCGGCGAAATTATCAACGCTTCGTATATGGATATGACCGTTCCTTACGCGGCGGGATCACTTTATTCGACGACCGGCGATTTGCTCGTTTGGGATCAGGCTCTCTATACCGAAAAACTCGTTTCAAAAAAATCGCTCGACGAAATTTTTACGCCGTTTAAAAGCGGCTACGGATACGGCTGGGGCATCGGCAAGAAATTCGACCGCCGGGAAATTTCGCACGGCGGCGGTATTTACGGCTTTGCGACGGAAATTTCGCGCTTTCCCGACGATAAAGTAACGGTTGTCGTTTTGAGCAATGTGCAAGCCGCGCCGTCGGGAAAAGTTGCGGGAGATTTGGCGGCAATCGTTTTCGGCGCGAAGTATGAAATTCCGCAAGAGCGCGTGGAAATCGCGGTTGATGCGAAAATTTTGGAAAATTACGTCGGACAATATCAGGTTGCGCCGAACGTTGTCATCACTTTCACCGTTGAAAACGGAAAACTGACGGGACAACTCAACGGTCAGCCGAAATTCTCACTTTTCCCCGAATCGGAAACAAAATTCTTTTCCAAAGATGTGAACGCGCAAATTACGTTTGCCAAAGACGCGAGCGGAAAAATAACGGGATTGACATTGCGGCAGGGCGGAAGCGATATTCCGGCAAACAAGATTAAATGAATCGCGGAAATCAAAACGCGGCGCGAGTAATCAATTGAAAAATAACGAGGCGGCAAAAACAATGCGAAAATTAACGACTTTGATGATGCTCTGCTTGATGCTTTTTTCGTCGGCAATCGGACAAGTTCCGAACTTGCCGAACGTCCCGCTTAATCCACCGGATAAGCTGACGACAACCGGCACTGTTCCTGCGGGCGTTCACGAATTGACGGCGGCGGATGCCGAAGTATTTTTGGACGGAATTTTGCCGCTTCAACTGGCGCGGGAAGACATTGCCGGCGCGACCGTTTCCATTGTTAAAGACGGAAAGCTCCTTTTTGAAAAAGGCTACGGTTATGCTGATGTAGAACAGAAAAAGCCCGTTGTTGCGAACGAAACTTTGTTTCGCCCCGGTTCGATTTCCAAACTTTTTACTTGGACGGCAGTGATGCAGCTTGCCGAACAAGGCAAACTAGACCTTGATAAAGATGTCAATGAATATCTCGATTACAAAATCCCCGAAGCCTTCGGAAAGCCGATTACGCTGAAAAATTTGCTGACGCACACCGCCGGTTTTGAGGAACAGGCTAAAGATTTAATTTCGTTTAATTCTGAAAGCCCGAATCTCGGCGAATTTTTGAAAACGCATATTCCGGCGCGAATCTTTCCGCCGGGAACAGTTCCGGCTTATTCAAATTACGGAGCGTCGCTCGCCGGATATATCGTCGAGCGCGTGTCGGGCGAGCCTTTCAATCAATACGTCGAAGAGCATATTTTCAAGCCGCTTCAGATGAATCATTCGACTTTCGCCCAACCTCTGCCGCCCGCACTCGCTCCTTTTATGTCGAACGGTTATCAACTTGCTTCGGAAAAGCCGATGCCGTTTGAAATTGTCGGTCCATTTCCCGCCGGAAGTTTGAGCAGCACCGCCGACGATATGGCTCGCTTTATGCTGGCGCATCTGCAAAACGGGCAACTCGGCGACGCAAGAATTTTGCAGCCGGAAACGGCGCAACTGATGCACAGCCGTCTTTTCGGATTAGACCCGTCTGCAAACGCGATGGCTTACGGTTTTTATGAAGAATCGCGCAACGGGCATCGCATCATCGGACACGCCGGAGATACGAACGCTTTTCACAGCGATCTGCACCTGGTTCTGGATCAAAATGTCGGATTTTTCATTTCATACAACAGCGCGGGACGCGGACAGATTTCGCCGCGCACGATACTTTGGGAAGCGTTTGTTGACCGGT
>JBPCRW010000074.1:0-32265 GCA_050996405.1 Pyrinomonadaceae bacterium
AACGGAAGGAAAATTAACTATTGATAACTCTGAAAAATATGAGCGTTGAGCGGTGGTATCTAAAGCTAAGAATGTTTGCGATGCGGCTGAAGCTGCTCCAGCATAAGCATAGTTAGCTGTGGTGTCACCGTTAAACCTTAACCCTGATAAAACTATTGTAGATTTACCTACACAATAAACATAGATTTTTAAAATGTTTTTAGCGGCAAAAGTCGGGGTTGAAAGTGAAGGGTTGGCTGTTAATAAAGTAACATCGGCAAGCAGCGCAAAACCCGGATTAAGAGCCGTTAATTCCTGCGCCACCCGAAGCGGTGTCATAAACCTGTCGGATGCTGTTCCTGTTTCCGCTTCTACTTGTGAAGCTGTGACGTAGTTATCTAAATTCCCTAAATTAACCTGTGTTTTTGTTACTGCGTGAGGATTAGCTACATTAGAAATGTGAGCTTGAATATTTACATTTGCCGGTTCATATACCCCTGTGTGATTGTGGGTTGTTTCCGATTTATCATTGTTAAGATTAGTGAAGTTAGTATTGATTACTCCTCTCGATGTATCTCCTGTTTCATCTGTATATAAAGATGTAATTGTACTCATTTTAGTTCCATAAAGTTACTGGTATATCTAGCCAAGGTTGCAGTTCCATCCACGGTTTTCTGGTTGAAAGCCATAATGGGGTAGGTGGTTGGTCTATTTTTCTTTTATTAATCCAATCAGTCGAGTAGAGTTCTCCCCAAGTTCGCATTTCTGCGCCCCAAGTGTTCATATTCCCTCCCCAAGTGATTGAAGGGTCATTCGATGGATAAGGTTTTTTTGCCATTAGTTTATTTTATCAATCGTGGTCATTACCAAGTCGTTAATGCTGTACGTTTCCAAGTATTTGCCGCGACACAAATATAGATATAACTTGCATCCCAAGCTATTTGACCTGTCACACCTATTGATGAAGACGTTGCAGGCGTTTGAGTAACACGGATAGTTAGTCTGTCTGTAGTTAATGTGCCTGTTACATCAAGCTCTGATGCGGGACTTTGATTACCAATACCAATCCTGCCATTTGCGCCATTTAAGTACAGTCTTTGGACGTTGCCTCTTGTATTATCTATAAGTGATAAAGAAGTTGCATCATTCCATGAAGCCGCGAAACTCCAATTATTACCGCCTCCTTGAGAACTATTGATATTAATCTTGGGAACTCCAGTTGAAGCAGTTAGAGAAACTGCACTAACGCCTTGTGGGAATTTAGATAACTGACCGGAACGAGTATCAATAACAGTGGTGAAATTTGAACCGCTACCAGTTATTAAAGGTAACAAGTTAGTAAAAAATCCTGCTATTACTGTATTACCGGTAGAAGTAGCATCGAAATAATGACCTGCTACAGTAGTGCCGGTATTATCATATCCACCCAGACTATCAAGAGTAAGTTGACTGGCGTTTTGAATACAGGCAACCATGTAAGGATAGTTTGTTAATTCAATTGTTCCGCCTTTGATACGATTGCCGGCAGTTTGACCACTCGCTCCGGGGTCAAAATAATATGGTGCGCCGAAAGCTAACGCCGAACCGCAAGAAGTTGAGAAAGTTTCATTTTCGACTTCAATGCTATTGCAGAAGTTCCCGAAGATTGAACCTCTTTGAATATTGCTGTAATAGTTATTGCTTAATTTTGAACCGTATCCTTGAAATGGAGCATTAGAATCATTGCCAATGACGCTTGATGTGCCGCCTAACCGCAAGAAATCTTGCACACAAGCCGTGCCGGATTTTGCGCTATTCCCGACAACTCCGATATGATGAATAAAGACAGTTGTGTTAGTGGTCTGCATGATTTGATAATCATCAGTGCCACCGCTTTTAACCGTCAGATGGTCAATCTCTAAGAAGCCTGCGCCGCGAGTATCAATTTTAGCGACATGAGTTCCATCGCCGCCTGCGTATCGCAAGTCCAGAATTGAACCTCCATTAATAGGAGATGCTGCCCAGTATCCATTCCATGTCGTTCCGACACCAGTAAAACGAAGGGGTTTTTGAAGAGGCTGAGATGTTCCGGTATAAGAAATATTAACCGCACCTAAACATAAGCAAGTGCCGGTAGGGAAATAGATATTTCCTCCACCAACGGCTATTGCTGCGGTTATAGCAGCATTAACAGCGGCAGTGTCATCTGTTGCTCCATCAACTAATGCGCCATAGTCTTTGATATTGAATACCATTTGACCAAGAGCATTATTAAGATTCGCAAAGTTAGTATTAATGACTGAACGAGAGTTTGCGACTACATCAGTAGAATTGATTGTTGTAAGTAAAGACATTTAATAAGGATTATTCTTCTGTGCCAAATAGAGTTCCTGAAAAAGTAGAAGCGGCAGGACCTATGGCTGTTAATACATTATTAGCAGCAGCAGACAGGATTCCATTTCCCATTGGAGGAATAACAACTGGAACACCGGCAGTAACAGGTACAACCATAATTGTAGTTCCTGCCGTGTTGTCTTTGAAAGTAATATTACCTGCTACTGAAGTAGTGATTACACCACCCATTAGACGGAACTTTTTTCCAGCGGCTGGAGTCCATACGGCAGCTTCTGCTGCAATGGATACAGCGGTTAATGGCTTAAATACTTTTACAGTCCTTACTGCGTCAAAATTACCAGCACCATTTGATTGATATTGAAGAAATGCGAATATTCCAGAGCCTGTATCAGCATCTCCTAAATCCCCAGCCATTCTTGCGCCGGTTATATTAGAACCGTATTTGCCTCCAATATAAGTAGCACTCGTTGGTAATGTCGAACCTGTAGTGCCAACTGAAGGATTAGGGGTGGTAGAAATGCTTCCACTAGCGACATTAACTTTTAGATTACCGTTTGCATCAAGCTCTAAGCCATGAGTTTGACCGGATTGAATTGAATCTGGTAAAGATTGATATTCACCTTCTGATATTGCCATTTGTTTATTATTTAATTATCTAAATGATTCCCTGCGAGTTTTTAATTGTGTTTTTTCTGACTTGTTTCTTGAGCCGTAAAATTCATAAATTTCATCCTTTACTACTTGTATTTCCTGACGGAGTGAATTTGTTTGATTAAGTTGTTTAGCAAGTGCAAAGTCAAAAGCCGCACCCAAGCTCAACACCCTGTGAAACTGTGGAGCAAATCCGGGACTTGAAGTAGTGTCTGACGGAGAAAATGAATTACCTGACCTTTCAAAAAATACTTTTAATCCTGCGGTCTGTGAGTAATTAGGAGTCGGTTTTAAAATCATCACATCGCTTATCAAATCGTATTCCTGCGGTGTTCCGGCTACTGATTGATAAGTGTCATAAGCTGTCTGGTAGATGTCTGATTCGTCTATTGGTTTTAGTTCAATCCAACGTCCGTTTGCGTCCTGCATATCCACTCTGGAAATGTCTAACCACGAAGCATCTAATCTATACTCTGATTGTCCTGAAACAAGGTCGGTAGTAGCAAACGGTAAAGTCGTGTAATTAGTGTCGTCATACTGAAACCGAGGATTAGCAGCACTAAATATCCAGCCGACAACTTTTGAATTCCATTGATTGATATTCCGAGTCTTCTGGTCTATCGGGTAAGACGAAGAATCCGAATTAGCGAGAAAGTCTGTTTCCTGAACGATGCCTTGATTAGTCGAAATATCTGAAAATACCATAGATGTTTTTAATATCGGGACTTGATAATTGCGGACGGCGTAAGCCTATCAAGTCCCAGTATCAAAAGGGGAACAAGTCCCCTCGTGAATTAGGCGGAAGTCGTCAGAACGCGAACATCAATCATATTCCGTGAGCCTTCATAGAAGGTCTTCAAGCCATACAAATCCCAAGTGATAAAGTTTTTACCAATCTTCTGGGGCGGCTGGGTGATTAAAGTATTCGGTTCTTTCTGAACAATCAGGTCAATCGAGCCTTTGCGTCCGGCGATTAAGTGAGTAACACCGGCTGTATTAGTCAGGTTGTTGGATACATAAATCCGAACACCCAAGTAATCTCCGGCATACCCGTTACGGATAGTCGAATCCGCGATATTAAAGCCGTTAGCTGCTGCATATCGTTCGATATACATAGCGATGGTCGGAGTTACGACCATAAACAAGTCACCGTTCGGATTGACGTTGTTTTTCATCAACTTGGCTTTAACACCAGTGACTAATTTGTGGATATTAGTTTCATCTACTGCCAGACCACCTGCTGCGCCTGCTGTGAAATCTACATTATCAAAGTAATAAGCAGCATTAACATATTGACCGAATACTGTTGAATCAATCGCATCACGCAAGAGATAAGCGGCTTCATCAGCCTTTACTTTAGCGATGTCATAGCGATTTTGTAGTTGGTCAATGTCGTCAATGTAAAATGAAACTTCTTTAGCAGTATTTACAACTAATGTTTCATCTACTGGAGCGATGTCTTGGATTGTGACATCAACACCTTTGACATAATTATTGACTGAAAGAAATGTGCTGTATGGTCGGTGAACTGTATCACCGTCAACGAGAGTCGCCCGTTCTGCAAAGGATGTAATATCCCGTGAGACGAGGCTCTTTCGCAACTGCGAACCCATTGTCCGACTCCAATATTGCGGATTTAAGGGACTTAAACTGTTAGCCATTTAATTTGAGTTTCTAGTGCCGCAACTCAAATGACTACCGCAATTTAATCGTTAGGGTTAGTGATTTTTATATTGTTTTTCCCTCTGCGGACAAGTTCTGTCTGAACTTTTTCAAACATTTCTTCATCGTCCGGTAGTTCGCCTTTACTGATGTAGTATTCCACATCGTGCTTCTGGCTTGCCGCTTTTCCTGAGGGATTAGGAATAGCGTTTTCTGTTTTCTGGTCTTGCCGCATCTTCTCAATTTTAGAAGTGATTAAATCGTCTTTAACCGCTTCGGTAAGGGGAATGCCCAGACCTTTTGAATACTTTAAGATAATGTCCTGCTCGCTTTCGTCAAGGAAACCTCTGGCTTCCAATCGTAGGCGGTCAATTTCATCATCATCTTTCTTTTTAGGCTCAACCTTTACAGTTTCCTTAACGGTCACTTCGGGTTTATCTTTAGTTTTTTGTAGCCGAGCATAGAGCCTACGGTTCTGCTCTTCTAACTTAGCCATTTTATCTTCGATTGATTCTTCAATTTCCCCTGTGTCGTCGTTGATAAATTGGTCTGCGTCATTTAACGAGTTGACATCATCCTCGGCAGGTTGAAAGTCCTGTTCTTGTTGGATTTCTTCATCCATATTGAGCCTTTTTGAATGGAGTGTGGTCTGCTCCAATTTAATTTATTTAGAGCTTGCTTCTGGGTCTTGAGCTTCTTTTGGAAGTTCTGAACGTCCAGCGTCCATCAGCTTTTGGGCTTCATCGAGAGAACCTGCGTGAACGATAAACTCTGAATCGGTTGTTTTAGCGTCAGCAGGATTCATCTTGTTATTAAACTCTTCCGGTGTGACATCGGGAGTTTTGGTATGCCCGCCTTCAAACTTGTCGTCAATCACGACGGCTGCCGGATAGTGCTGCGGTTTAACAAGACCGTCAGGTCCTTCAAACACTCCGGGTTCTACTTCGGTTGAACCGCTTGCTGCGCGTTCGGTTAATTCTTCATCTTGTGGGGTAGATTTTGTATCTGCCATATAATTCCTTTCTTATTTTTTTAATTTTCTAAGGCTGGTTGTTTTACTTGACACTTTTGAGCTTGTCGTTTTGACTCGCAAAGCTCTGTCCTGCATTTTCGGCATTTTTTTCATCGTGATTCGTTAATGATGGGTTTAACTTCTTTGCTATCGAGCAAGCGTTCTATATCCTCAAACGCCGCTTCGAGCAATAATCTCGCCTTGACAGTGCTTTTTACTCTCTCTCCGTAGGTTTTATCGTCTAAGGATAAATCAACGTCTGGCAGCCAATTTTGAGTCTTAGAGGACTCAAGAATATATGATTTCACGGCTTGATATTGTTCTTTATTCTTAGCGAAGTTACGAACGTGGGTGAGAGAATCCATCATACGACGATATTTTTGATACGCTGCTTTTTGTAAACTTCCGGTCTTGTCGTATTAATCACATTTTTAGAGGTGGTGTCTCTGTTGATTGAATTGATTGTGTCTGATTGTGCCATATAAGTATTATACCAATTAAGCCTGTGCCGGTATCGCTTGCTGCTGTGGTATCGCCTGCTGCGGGAGACCACTAGGCGGTTGCATTGGTTGATTAGGTTGATTAGTTTGTAGTGGGGTAGCCGATTCGACCTGTAACTCTATCGGACTAAAAGCCCCTGATACTTCCATTATTTTATTAAGAATCTTTTTCGTTACCGGATTATCGAGAATTTGCGGATTCTGGGCAAACTGAACGAGAACGCTGTTTAATGTTTCCAGCACGGCGGCTTTAACTCTGGTTTCGTTGGTAGTGATTATCGAGATGGTCGCGTTAATATCGTCGTAGTAGTTTTTGGGAACATTGATAAACCGTGTTGCTTTGGTCTGCATCATCTTTTGCTTCAATCTTTGTCGTTCCTGTTCAATATCAGTAATCAGAATTCCTTCCTGTTGTTTCTTTTCGATTTCCTCTTTAAGCGCGAGTTCAATATGCGCCGAATCAATCATATTCAGTTCGTCTTCGGAAAACTCGGTGGCAAGGGTGTGTTTGGATTTTAACTTCTTGATAAGGTAAGGCATTACCCAATCTTCATAGACTTCCTGTAAAAAGATGCCCATTTCTTCCCGCCGGTAGTCAAACATCGAGTTAGCTTCTTGATTCAAGGTCGCGCCAAGTCTATACGGTGTCCCAGAGGGCAGATTCTCGCCCGTGTTGGCTTCGTAAGTATTCGTCGTCCTATCGAGCTGGTCTTTCCACTTAGCCAGCATATTCGTAAATTCAGGTAAGGAAGATGGCACGTTATTAACCTGACTTAAAGTTTTGCCGTCTTTCAAAGTAATAATGTCGCCGTTTTCAAGGTCTGTGAGAACATTCTTGCCGACTGTCTTATCGGTTGTTTGGTAGATAATTTTAGAGGCGAGTTCAACGATTTCCTTTTCTTTGTAGATAAGGTCGTTCGTCCAAACCTGCGCTTCAAAAGAATCTTCTACTACGCCAACACCTAACGCCCGTCCGGGAACTTCATCCCACGCCAAGTATTTATACGGGAGTTGTTTTTCTTTACCGGAAAAAAGCGTTGTCCCTTTCTCAGTTTTTTTGCCGTTGTCGTCGGTGTCATACATATCACTGCCGCAGACAATATGAACCTGTGTCGAATAGGTTTCAAAATCTTCTTCCTTTACGTCTTCAATATCTTTAAGCATCGCTACAGGAAGGTCGCCGTGTATCTCATAGACTTCAATATAATCGCCCGGAGTTTGTTTACTGTTGGTTTCGTTGTAGTCGTCTTTGTTGGCGCGGGCGGTTTCAATCGCTTCATCCACGTTATCCCACACACCGGACATCGCTTTAAGTTCAGCCGGAGTGTAAAAATGTCGTTCAATTATCACGCCTTTTAAGATGTCGGTCTGGTCGGTGATAAGGTCTTTCCACGGCACGACCGTTAGTTTTAATTCGCCGTTGTGATTTGTCTTTTTAATGAGAGTGCCGCCGTATTTAGCTCTTGTCTTGCCTAAATCATTAAGAAATCTACTAAAATTAGCCTGTTTCATCCAGACCATATTTTCTTTGGTCAAAAGAAATGAGCGGACATAATCATCGGAGGTTTCCGATTCAATCTTAATGTCTTTAACGTCCATATCCGTTGTACGGGTGGCGACGTTCACCCTGAATTTATTTATGTTAAAAAACGGCTTCTCTCTCTCTAATGAATCGAGATTGCCTGATAAGAATTTAGAATTATAATAAAGCTCGATTAAATCAAGCGTGTCTTTCTGGTTGTAGTTGTAGTTTCGAGCGATTTTAACCCGTTTGGTTTCGTAGTTCTGCCTTTGCTCTCTGACGAATTGGTGGATGTTCATAAACTGTTGGTCGTTCCGCAACTAACAGTTATCTGGCTTGATTAGTAAGTTTTCGTTCTCTGACTTGATAAAGATATTCTTCTCGTTCTCGCGGGATGTCTGATTGAAAGTTAGTCACCGCCCAATATCGCATCATATCGGCGGCGTGTGAAGTCCAGTCGTGTAATGGTCGGGAGTTATATTCTCCCATCTTGTCGTTCCATTCTTTTCTGTATTGTGATAGTGATTCGATTAACAATTTACAGTCTTCATCAATCCATAAGGTGTTGAATCTCATTCTCAGAGCGTTGATACCGTCATCTATGGCTATATTTGGAGCTATCTGAAAGTCTAGTCCTAATTCTTGCGCGATTTCTAATCTACTTTTACCTGAACCGAGTTCTCTAACTCTGATGTCGTGAGGTGCAAAGTGTTCTCCGTAATTGTAACCCTTTGATTTTAGCACATTGACATAATGGGGTAGTCCTTCGCCTGATGCTTCGTAATAATCAATCACTCGCCATTGTGTTCCGTAAACCTGAAAGAAACCGATTACCGTCGAATCGCCAACTCCTAAGTCCCACCACGTATGGACCTTTAACATCTGGTCGTAGGGAACTTTTGTAATCCTATTCTCCGAGCGAGCGAGTTCCAGTTCTTTTGAGTAGTAAGCCCCTTTGATTGCCGCATCGAACGAACACATATACTCCTGATTAAACTCATCATCTGTCATTACCTTTCGTGCGTCATCGAGTTCTAATTGCGGGATAATCTGGGTATCTTCAACTGTCAGTAGCATTGAGAGCCAGTTTTTAGTGATTTTCCCTTTCTGGTAAAGGTCATAGAGTTGATTCTTTCCTTTTGGCGTTCCAATCCAGATTGCATAACCTTCGTGGTCTGAAAGAGCGGGTCTGATGATTTCTGAAAAGATATTTGAAGGCTGCTGTGAGTATTCATCAAAGACAACACCCCAAAGCGCAATACCACGAAGTGAGTCCGGGTTATCCGCTCCGTAAAGAGTCAGGCGTGAACCGTTCGGGTATTTCACCGTCAGTTCCGCTTCATTAAACTCCACACCGGGAATCGGACGGGCGTAATACTTAATTAAGTCCCACGCGATATTCTTAGCCTGTTTGTAGGTCGGTGCTATGTAAGCGAATCTTGACTGGGGGATTCTAAGAGCATCGCGCTGGAGATGGTTGAGTCCGGCAGTAGATTTTCCTCCTCTCCGGTGAATAACGAGGACAATCCATCGTTTTGTGGATTCGTGGAGTTTATACTGCCATTCTCTGGGAGAATACGGGATGATGACCAACTGATTGTGAGATTTCCGCCTATTTCAGCATTAATATCTTGGGGTATCATTCTTGCGAACGCATTTTTCAAGTTATCTGCCGCCCATCTCTGGTCGTCTTTGCGTTCTGATTCGAGATGTTTCTTTAACACTTTGAAATATGGTTCGGTCAGACTTGAATACCGTTCCATTAACTTTAATTCATCTCTCAGTGATTTTCTGCCGGTTTTCACGTTAGTTATTTACTTTTCTCTTATTTATAAAGAGTTTAAAAATTGAAGTTTTGTAGAAAGTGTGTAAGCGATTTGCGATTCTCTGTTGATTTGCAGGTCTATCTGGCGTTTTTCTATCTGTAAATTTTCGAGCGTTTTTCTACCGTCTTTCATTGTCGGATAAATGATTCCTGATGACTTGTTTATCTCATCTTCAATCTTTCCTAATTCTTCTTCTAAAAACTTCACTTCAATTTCTGCTTTCCATAATGCTTCTTCTAAAGATTCTTTATACTTTTCAGTGAATTTTTTTTTTGTCATTGATTGGTTTGTGAGGTTGATAATGAGGGTTTAACTCGATGTCTTCAAACTTCTTATTGTAAATTTCCCACGCTTCGGGAAGTGAGCATTTATACTTGATGAGAATATCTTCCAGTATTTGAGAGGTAAGAGATTTCATACTGTAAGTATAGCAAATGGAGTAGTTAGGGTAGATACAATTACCCCTTTCTCTGATAAATACCATAAAGGTTTAAAGCTATGTATCAGTTAAGTTAAGAGATGCTCAGTTCATTCTCTTTGCCATTCCTATGAGGGGGTCTTTCGCTCTGGAGTGTTGGTGTTCGGTTGTTTTTTCGGTGTACCATCCGATAGTTTATTTCTGTCACACACACCAACACATCAGAGAGAACGAAGCATAGGGGGCTAGATTCATTCTATTTATCGTGGGAAGAACCTAAACACCACGTTTAACTGAATTGTATTTTCTATTCTATTGAATAAAAACGCCACCGCTCAATTTGATTGAGCAACAGCGTCTTATTTCAATTTATTTTTTGTCCAATTAAGGATTGCTTTATAAGCCATTAGCTGACCTTCAAAACCTTTCTTACCAGAACCTGATGTAATACAATTTTCTAAAATCTCTTGTAAGTCTTCTAAAGTTTCAGTATATGAAGTTTTGCCATAGGCTTTTATCTTTTTTGATAAGCCTTTGTAAATAGTCGGCATTTCTACTGAATTTTGTTCAAGAAAATCATACATATCCTTTCTTGCTTCTGATGTAGTCATAAAATTAAATACCCGTCCAATCCTCAAAGATGAAACGGGTATATGAGGACTGTTTTGTTTATTTGTTCTTTCTTGTAAGTATTATAGCACAAAGACTTAGAGGGTCTTGTGGATAACTATTTACAAGGATAAAATCGGCGGAAATTCCAAAAGATTTTATGGCTTATTTGAGCATAATATATATAAATATAACGGTGTAACCCCTTTATCCACAACATTTATCTTGACAATATATATAAATACCTATATACTTATTCTATGAGTTAATTAAGTCCGAGAGGACAGAAAAACAAAAACCAATGAAAGTAATAACAGTCAACCATTTTGAGGAGGGACGTTCCTATATCATTATGGACAACCCACGCAAAGCCATTAAAAAAGAGGGAAAAGTTTGTAAGAACGAAAACCACGACCACATCATTTCAACATTAAAATCATGTAAATGACACATTCACACAAAACCCACGAAGAAGTTACAAAATGCGCCGTTTCATTCGGAGCTTGCTATAAAAATGCAATCCACACCGCAAGAGCCAACGGCAAATCTCAAAACAACAAACCTTCATCAGCCCACCAAGAAGACAGAATAACTAACTATTAAACCTAATAAAATGAACAAACAAGAAGAAACTCAATTACTCGAATATATTATCGCTCCAAACTATACAGATTCCTTATTCTCGGCTAACCACCGTAATGCTATGAAAGCAAAATACGGTTACACCAACGCCGAATCAATCAAAATAGATGAACTCAATTTTCAAGCATATCGTCCTAACGAAAACCAAGACTTAATTTTTTAATCAAAATGAATCACATAAACATAAAACTCAAAAAAACAGCAATCACTCTTTCCTTTCTCTTACTTGTCCTGCTCGGACTCCAATTCACCGTTAAAAGTTTAGTCCAGTGGCACTACCAAACCTTTACCGCACCGCTTATTGAAACGCCACGACATTTAACAAAATAAAGGGGGAGGCTACAAAGGTAGCCGGAGAGAATAAAAATCCAGTGGCGAGGCAAATAACCACATCTGGCGAAGTTATAAAACCAACCAACAAAGAGATAATCCACAAAATACACGGACTTGAAAGTTCCTTTGGAAAAAACGATAAATGCGTAAGAAAAGGCAAAGGCGTAAATGGGCTAGGATTTGGGCAGAGAATAGACGTTGACAACTGTTATCAGAGTTTCGCCGACGTAAGCGCGGACGTGGATAAGTGGCTCAACGACCGTTCGGAAATACCACTTCCTCAATTACTGTGCCTATACAACACTGGGGAAAAAACTACTAACTGTCAGTATTATCAAGATTACTTAAAATTATGAACACCACAATTATTGTTTCAAAAGAAACCAGCAAAAGATTAAAAGATTATAAAGACAAAAAAAAACTATCCAGTAAAGAAAAAGCAATTAACCACGCCTTATCAATCGCAGAACTTCATCAATTAACTTCAAACAAATGAATTGGAAAGAAAAATTTGATAAGTGGTTTCCAATTACTCATCCCGAAGCAGGAATTGATAAGTACGGAGCGTTTATCAAAGTAAACCCTGAAAGAGTCCAAGATTTCATCTCAACTGAAATCATTGAAAAGATTATTGACGATATACCAGATATTGATTGGGGAGAATATAATTCTCAATTAGCACACCTTAAACAACAACTTAAAAACAAATGGCTATGACATATTTCAACCAAGCAGTTAAATTGGCGATTGAGAATGGGTGGAATGCTAAACCAAATAGCGTTGTTGTTATGTCTGGAGCGTTTGTATTAGAACCAGATTTTTGGGAAGCATTGGGGGAAGGATTAGGGTGGAGTAATTATGCAGTATGTCGGCAGCACGGAATCATACAAGACAATTGTAAATATGGTTATCCGTCTGAATGGCGTTATCAAGCTCGCCAATACTTCGACCTCATAATGAATAAACAATCTACCGAACCATTCTTTAAAGAACTATTGGAGGGGAGAGATTCATTAACTAAGGGCAGCGACCAACGCTAAGGGAATGAACGATATTATCAATGTACTAATACCAGTATTACTTTTTATTGCTATTTATTTTTTGGGATGGAGTAAGGGTAATTCGATTGGTTATCAAAATGCTTTACAGAAACTAGCAGACGGCTCAATCCATTTAACGATAAATGTTAAACCTGAAAATCTCCATAACCAAGAAGTAACCATTAAAAAGATTAACTAAGTCCGAGAAAGGGAAAGTATGAAAGAAACAGAACCAATAGAAACTTTTGAAGAAGTCTATGAAATTGATGGAGTATCGCCAAACAACACTCTTTTTGTGATTGAAAAGTTAAAACTGGAATTAGAAATAGCTCGATTACCAGAAGTAGGCAACACAATTTTCCCTAGTAATCCTCAATATTTTCACTATCACGGCACACGCCCTTGTTACAATAATCCCTGTATTTACGCGACGCACTAATTACCGGGAATTATACAAAACAGCGAAAAACCTGAATTGCCGGTAATTCATTGAATAAAAAAGAAGCCCTGAAAAGGGCTTTTTCTTTACAGACAGCACTCCGCCGATTCTTTGGAAAATCTTTGTTCCTGTTTATTCTATCCCTAAAATAAATCCTATCGAATGACATACCGTATATCAAGCCTCACTTGGAGTCGCTCGTGCTTTGCAAGCTAATAATAGGCTTATCTGTTACAGCATTATAGCTAAACACAGACGAACCCTTAAAAATGGGAATAACTTCTTAATCATCAATAATTTAGCTATTGAAATAATATGCAATTACATATATAATACCTATGTAATTAACGAATAAAAATATGCAAAAAGGAAAAACTCAATACATCACCGTATGCACTCATTGCCGAAAATTACTGACAGTCATCGCAACTAATGAAATAGACATAGACAAAGTTACTTGTCCAAACTGCGGAAAAAAATTAAACGAATACAATGACTAAACCAATCTACACCGCTCTATCAGACGGAACTCACATCCACCACTCAAACTATGGGGAAACAATCTGTAAAACAAAACACAGAAAAAAAATATCTACATCAATCCAAATCTTAATACTAAGTGGATGGCTCACCGCAATAATCTTACTGGCTCATATAATCTTAACTAAAATACTATGAATCAAAAAAAAGTAATCCTCGTTGACCTCGAAACCTTTAATCTCATAAATCTATACAAAGCTCTACACAATAAAAAAAACAAATCTGAAACTATCAAAGAAACAATCCTAAAAGCCCTTCCCACTAAACAGCCTGCACCCAGACAAAAAATAATCCCACCAGCTTCACTACAAAACTAAAACGAAAAAACTACAACTCTAAAATCTATCTATCAACTATCTAAAATCAACCACTTAAAACAACTAACTATCACCAACCGCAAAAAATCTATACATCACACAACTTACTACCAACTACAAAAACACATCTACACAAAACCACTAATCACAAACTACACACCACTAAACTACAAAAACAACACATCTAACTACACAACACAATCACACCACCAAACACAAAACACCACACTAACCAAACTACAAATCTACCTACTAAACCACATCTACCAAAACCTATCTACAAACCAAATCAAATTAACCTTTATCCCTTTAACTTCACAGCGAACGAACGTGAGCCGGACTGTGCTTCGCAAAATCCTAAGAAAACGTATTAAGTCATCTCTTTGAAATGTTTATAAACATTTATGAACATTACACTTGGGTAAAAGTAACGGGTATATCAATCGGAAAGACTATCGGACAACGTATCGGAAACTGAATTTTCTTCTGTGTGGGTAAAAGAGGCGTGAAAATTGGTCAGTAAATCGGCTTTATAATGACTCGGAAAGGTAGCTAAATCTGCCTGCGCTCTCTCTAATTGGCGCATCTCATTCAAGAGAAACCAGACCTCAAACGGCTGTCTTGTTTCCTGAAAATACTTCTTGTAACTGTCGGCTTTCTGTTTGATTTTGTTCTGGCTGCCCATCTCGACTTCGATATACACCGTTCCGTTAAAGTCTGCTATCCGGTCGGGAATTATCCCTTTATTTATTTTTTTATGCTCCTGCCAATCGGTCAAATTGCCGCTTAAAGCTAAGGTCACGAATACATCGGCGCATGTCTTTTCGTGTTCGTATTTGAAGGTGTGAATCTCGGCTCTCGGAGGGAAGTAGCCGAGTTCTCTGATAATCGAATGGGGTTTTAACGCCCACAGATTATCTTTTCCAAGTCCGTAATCTTTATATTTTAATAGGTCGCTTTTTCGGAGGCTCTGGAGGTTTTTTATTATCCGGTCGTATGCCTTTCTCCAGTTTTCTTTGTATAGGTCGGGGTATAGCAGTCTGGCTATCTGTTTCGGGGTCATCCACTTTTCGAGATTGAGGGCTTTTAGTATTCGTTGGTATGGTTCTATCATTCGTTTCTTTTAATTCTTTGGCGTTGTGATACCACGCATCCCGCAGGTATAACGCTTTAACGTAATCGTTTAATTCATCTTTTGAAACCGGAGCGTCTTTGACAGTCGGAATCATCACCCTGACGGGTTTTCCTTTTAACGGCTTTATGATGGCGTGCTGAGTGGGAAGGTCGGAATTGTTATAACTGGCATCGAGCGGATTAATATCGCCGCCGTAAAATTGTTTTGATATTAAATCCCTGTCCTTAGTCATTTTAACATTAAACATCGCCGTTATCTTACAGTTAGCTAAGATTGAATCAAAAACATACTTATCTTCAAACTGCTCGGCGTATTGATGAGCCAGAGTTACTTTTAGTCCGGTCTTTTGTTTTAATGAAAGCGTGTCGGCTAATTTTCTATTTGCATAGCGGGATGCTTCGTCAATGTATAAATAAAACGGTTTATAAAAACCTTTTTTATTCAATCGTTCAATCGAAGTGGTTATTTGGTTGATGATAAAAGTCCCCAGAAGACGAGAGTCGAGATTATCAAACCCTAATCCCGAATCTAAATTAACTAAAATAACCCAGCCTTCTGACACCATTTTTCTAAAATCAACCGTCTTTTCAGGGGAAAACATCAATCCGATAGTGCCTTTGAAAAACCGCATCATTCGGTTAATAGTTGATTGAAACGCGCTGAAAGCACTAAAACTGTTAAACACTTCCTCAATATCGAGTTTTGAAGCGTTATCAGCCGTTTCAAGTAGTTTTTCTCTCTGGTGTTTGAAGATTCGGTTAGTAAAATACTGCACATCACAAAGCGGTGCTTTCGCGTCGTAGAGAATGTTTAAGACAGAGGGTAAGTATCGTTCAATTCGCATCTGCGATGATTCTTCTTTGACGTTAAATAAAACGTGGGTCGTGTCCTGAAAATCTTTGACCGAGGTTTCTTTTAAATAGTCAGACTTGAAACCTTCGGAAGTATAGAGAAATGGAGTTATTCCGGCTACCGTGTTGTATTCTTTTCTATGATAGGGGTCTATCAGACAGACTTTTTTAATCTTTTTATAAGCGCAGTATTTAAGAACATCATACACCGTCTTGCCTCCGGTGGTCGGGTCAATCAGGCAGCAGCCTATCCCTCTTTTAATATCGCCTCTGATAAGATATTCAATAAATTTTGACTTTCCTTCCTGCGTCGAGCCGATAATGTGAATGTGGGGGCGTTGTTCTTCGGTGATTCTGACCGCGCCGCCTTCAAAATAACCAAGTGTGCGAAGACGGTATTTTGAATGAAGTCCTAACCATTGTTCTTCGAGAACATCATCAAAGCTCGGTATCCAAGTTGAACTCTTGAACGATTTCCCCGTTATCAGCTTCCAATAATCTTGCTCTGGCACGTCTGTTCTCCTTCAAAGTTTTTATCATCTCCTCGCGGTCTTCAATCATTCGTTTTCTTAACCGATTGGAAAATTCAGGATTCGATTCAATTTGGTCTATATCTTTATTTATGTCGTCAATCTGTTCCTGCACCAGCCGCATTTTTTGTATCTCGGAAAGATGTCCGGCGATTAACGCTAATTTAACTATTTCCTGTTTCTCAAGGATTTTATTGTCTAGGTTAATCTTTTCTATTTCATAGTGTTTATTGCTTTGAATCTCTGCGCTTCTCTTTTCTTTTTCACATTCAATTTCCTGCATCCTAGCGTATTCTTCACTTCTCACCCAAGAAATTTCTTTTTCTCTTTTAACTTCAATATCAGTAAGTTCTTTTGCTCTGTTTATTTCAAGGTGGTTTAATCCCTCTGTCTGTTTTAATTGCTGATAAGTTTCAACTGTTAATCCATATTTTAACGCTTCATTGATTAACACTGACTGATGTTTTAATGATAAAAGGGCGACATTATGAGTTTCGACAAAATTTTTAAATTCGTATTCGCTTTTCTTGCCCTGCATCACCGCCGCTTCAATCATCGCTCCTTTTTGAATAAGTAGCATTTGTTCTTCGGTTAGGACTTTGAGAAGCGCAACGCGTGATTCTGACTTACCTTGCTGCCACCACGAAGTAAGTCTGCCTTTACTCGGTTTATAAAAGTCCAGTAACTGACCAACCATATTACTGTGTCGTGTTTCGTTATGAATTGGTTTTACTGGTAAATTTGAAGACGCTTTTGCCAATGCGACATCTTCATATTGGTCATATTTACCTTTGAATTTTATTTTAATTTTACGCCCTAAATCACTATCGGATAAATTATCGTATTTACCCGGATATTTCTTTTTTATCTTTTTACCTAATTCCTCAACAGTCGGCATACTTAATCCTCTAATTCAATATCATCAATACCTAGTGGGTCATTATTTTGTTTTGGCGGAAATAATTTTTTCGCTTTGTCAGTCCATTCAACAGGATTATGGTTTTCAGTTTTAGTATAATTATTTTTTTTTGACCATCTATATTTCCATATAATAAATAAGTATCCTTTCAAAATCCTGACGATTAAACTATCTTCATTTACATTATAAAAATTACTGTCTTTTACTAATGTGTTTGTATAATAATATTCTTTAATAAATAATTCGTATCCTATTCCTTCGTTCTCGTCAGTAATTAAATTCATATAATGCAATTCATCTACTTTCTTTTCATTATTAAATATAGGCTCATTAACTATATGAATTTTAACAGGCGGCATATTATCAAATAATGGAAGCAATCTGTCGGCTACACTTTGAACATACTTGTGATTTTCTCTTGAACGATACTTTTC
The DNA here is from genome assembly GCA_050996405.1 of Pyrinomonadaceae bacterium. Lineage (GTDB taxonomy): Bacteria > Acidobacteriota > Blastocatellia > Pyrinomonadales > Pyrinomonadaceae > JBPCRW01. Next base: position 17,694 of record JBPCRW010000074.1, read on the forward strand.
TTTAAAACTTTTTACTTTGCTTTTATATTTTTCCGGTATTTTATCAAGCATCAGGTAATTATAAGCGCGGTCTTCGATTGTTCTCCCCGTTACTGAAATACTATGATTAGGCATCGGAATTTCATCAAAAGACATTAAATAATCTACTTCCTCTTGGAAAAGTCTTTTGTATTCCTTTTCTTCTTTATCTTTAATAAAAGCGGCTATTCCAAAACCAATAGCCGATGCCAAAGACATTAAAGTAATAGTTACCCAGCCGCCGCCGACATTTCCTTTACTATAAAATAAATAAATAATGAATAATAAAAAAAGAAGAACTGACCCAGCGCAATACAATTTATATTTAGTTAAATCTTCCATATTTGAGTGTCAAGTATGTTACAAGTTTTAATAAAAAAAGGCTACAAAAATCTTTCCAGAGTGTAGCCCAAAATGTAGCTATCCCGCATAAATAAAGCGAAGTTCTAGTGGAGAATCTTAATTAAATATGATACTTTTAAGAAAGAAAATCAGTGGGTTTTCTAGTAGTGGATTTTATGAATTTGAATGATTTATAAGTCTGTAAGTTATTGAAAACAAAGGAATGTAAAAGCGATTTAGGGGCAGGTCTTTTCAGTCCGCTGCTCTACCAACTGGGCTACCAAGCCGAGTCGCTTTTTCAACTTTCAAAGCAAGTGAATTAGTGTAAGTAAGCGAGTCTTTGATGTCAAATCGGGGCGCAGGTTATTGACATAAATTTCCAGAGGTTTATAATCGGAAACTTGGCAGCCGTTACGCCAGTATCGGCTATTCGGAAGATTAGTTTCCGAGATTCGTTTAATATCCTGCCAGTGCCGGTTTGAAAGTCGTCTTTGTCCCCTGAAGGCGCAGCTTTCAAACCGGCACAGTCATTTTATAACTCGATTACGCGGCAGTTTCCGCCGAAATTAGTCCGAGATTTACTTTGACATCGTGTTCGATGCGATCGCGTAATTCGATGTTTTCTTTAAGCGAGTTTCTGACGTTTTCGCGTCCTTGCCCAAGCCGTTCACCCGCGTAGGAAAACCACGAACCGCTTTTTTCGACGATATTTTTCGCCACCGCCAAATCTATCAAATCGCCTTCTTTGGAAATTCCTTCGCCATACATAATATCGAATTCACATTCACGAAAAGGCGGTGCGACTTTGTTTTTCACAAATTTTACTTTTGTGCGATTTCCCACCACTTTATCACCTTCTTTAATCGCGCCGATGCGCCGAATGTCCATTCTGACCGAAGCGTAAAATTTCAGAGCTTTACCGCCCGTCGTCGTCTCCGGCGAACCAAACATCACGCCGATTTTATCGCGCAGTTGGTTGATAAAAATAAAACAAGTGTTGGTGCTGGAAATCGTGCCGGTCAGTTTTCGCAACGCCTGCGACATCAGACGCGCCTGCAAACCCATATGCGAATCGCCCATTTCGCCGTCAATTTCCGCGCGCGGAACGAGTGCCGCGACCGAATCAACGACGATAACATCAATACTTGCCGAACGAACTAAAGTTTCCGCAATGTCTAACGCCTGCTCGCCCGAATCGGGCTGCGAAATCAACAAATCGTCAATGTTGACACCGAGTTTTGCGGCGTAATCCGGGTCCATCGCGTGTTCGGCATCAATGTAGGCGGCGATTCCGCCCGATTTTTGCGCCGATGCGACAACCTGCAAAGCCAGCGTCGTTTTACCAGAACTTTCCGGTCCGTAAATTTCGATGACTCTGCCGCGCGGGAAACCACCGACACCGATTGCCGCGTCGAGACTTAAACAATTGGTCGAAATCGCGCCAACTTCTTCGTGCGGGCGTTCACCCAAACGCATAATCGAACCCTTACCAAATTTTTTTTGAATATCCGCCAAAGCCGATTCAATCGCTTTGCCTTTTCCTTCTGCTGTTGCCATTTTTACTGCTTCTCCAGCCATTTAATTTACTCCTTTTTAGTGTCCAGTTTATTTGTCCAGATAACCAGAAAAGAGTGTAACACAAAAAAGAGCGTTTGTGAAATCTTGTTGCACAAATGAAACAAAGATTGTTCTCAAAATGCGGAAACACGCACGAAGTAAGTGTGTCTTTTCGCCCTTACTTCGTGCTGGCTTCTGCAAAAAAGTGAGAAAGTCCTATTCATTTTAAGAAAATTAAGAAAAATTTACTTCTAAAAGAGTTTCCAAATTAGTGGAAAATATAATTTTATGCAAGTTTTCCGCTTATTTATTTTTCGGAAAGCAGCTTTCGCACAAATTCTTCGACGGTTGAAATTAAATTCTTTGAATCTTTTTGCCGTTCGATTTCCGAGACGATTGCCGAACCGACAACCGCCGCGTCCGCGTATTCCAACGTTTCCGAGATTTGTTTTGCGGTCGAAATGCCGAAGCCGACGGCAATCGGCACATCCGAAAATCGACGCATCCGGTTGACTAAAATTTCGGCGGAATCGCTCGTTTCTTTTTGAGTTCCGGTCACGCCCGCGCGCGACACGGCGTAGATAAATCCGCTTGCTTTTCCGGCAACCATTTTTAGGCGTTCGTCGCTCGAAGTCGGCGCAACCAGAAAAATCATATCCAGATTATTTTGCCGCAAAGACGCGGAAAAACTTTCGGCTTCTTCGGGAACTAAGTCGGTCACTAAAAAACCGTCAACGCCCGCCTCTCGCGCATCGGTGCAGAGTTTTTCCAAACCGTATTGCAAAAGCGGGTTGAAATAACCGAAAAAAATTATCGGAATTTCGGTTTCTCGTCTGGCTTCGCGCGTCAAATTCAGAATTTCCGCGATGCCAAAATCGTTTTTCAAGGCGCGTTCCGAAGATTTTTGAATCGTCACGCCGTCCGCCATCGGGTCGCTGAACGGGATGCCGAGTTCGATAATCGTCGCGCCTGATTTAGCGAGCATTAAAATTAAATTTTTGGTCGTTTCCAAATTCGGGTCGCCAGCCGTGATGAACGGAATAAAACCTTTTTGATTTGTCGTTTTGAGATTGGCAAAAGCCTGCGAAATTTTTGAAGAATTCATATTTTGACTGCCCACAGAATAGACGAAATTTGCCGTATAAATCAATTCGTTTCAGCGTTGCGCTTCGACGGCGACAATCGCCAGTTCGCCATTGTCGTCCAAAACTTTTGCCGTCAATAAATCGCTTTCGGTCAGATATTTTACGTCGTCGAGCGGAACGAGAATCAGTGCCGGTTTATTTTCGTTTTTTAATTCTTCGTAAATTTCCGCCGCGCCGTCGAAACGTTTTTGTTTGCCGTCCGCCGTTCTGATTAAACGTCCCGCACCGTAAAATTCCGCATTGTGCGAAATGTCGAAAAGGTTCAGAATTTTTGCGTCGGCGAAGCCCTGCGCGTTTGCCGAAGCGATTAAATTTTTAACCGTATCGTTGCGCGCATAGCTTTCAACAAAAAATTGTAAAGCAATCATGACGCAGACAAAGACGGCAGCCGCCAAAAACTGCAAAGCGATTTTGCGGCGCGGGTTGTTTTTCACGAAACGATAAACGTATTCAGCCGTCAGAATCAGCGCGGCGGGCAGCGCGGGCAAAATATAACCCGGAAGTTTCGAGCCGGAAAGCGAAAAGAAAACGAGCGGCACGAGCATCCACGCAAAGGCGAAAATTCGTAATTCGTAATTCGTAATTCGTAATTCGCGCCGCGCCTTTGCGTCTTCGCGTTGAAAAAAATCCTTTGCAAATTTCCAGATTGACGCGAGAAAAAACGGCAGCCAGGGAATTGTCATCAGCGGCAAAACAAGAAAGAAAAACCAAAACGGCTGCGGATGCAGATATTTGTTCGACACATAACGCTCGAAATGCTGTTGAATAATAAATTCGTCAATAAATTTCCAGCCGTTTGCCTGATACATCGGCAGATACCAAATTGACGCGACGAGCAGGCTCAAAATCGTTCCCCCAAAAAGGCTGAAAATAAAAGTTTTCGACGGCAGTTTCCGCGACAAAAGATAATAAAACGCGACGATTGCAAACGGAAAAATGATGCCGATTAAGCCTTTGGCAATCAGCGCAACGCCGACAAAAAAGTAGAAAGTAAAAAGTAGAAAGTAAAAAGTAAAACCCGATTTTTTTTCCGATTGGTCGAAGATGAAAAATGCAGCGAGCGCAGCCGTAATCGGAAAAGTCAAAATAATATCGAAACTCGCCGCGTGTGAAAAAGCGATTAACCCGATTGACGAAGCCGCGATTAGAGCGAGCCAGTTTGCAAATGATGAATGATAAATGCTAAATGCTGAATCGAGATTTTGTTTTTCCGATTTTGGACTTCGGACTTTAGACTTTGGACTTTGGACTGATTTCCCCAAAATCCACAAACAGAAAATCGTTCCGAGTCCGAAAACGGCAGAACCGAAACGCGCCGCAAATTCGCTCACGCCGAAAAGTTTATACGAAATAATTTGCAGCCAGTAAAGCAGCGCGGGTTTTTCAAACCAGTCAAAGCCGCCAAGCGTCGGCGTAACGAAATCGCCGCGCAGAAACATTTCGCGGGCGACTTCGGCATAACGCGGCTCGTCGGGACCGAGCAGCGGAATCGAAAGCCCGAAAAAATAAACGACGACGATAACAACGGCAAATAAAATCCACACAAATGCGGAATGCGGAATGCGGAATGCGAATAGTTTCTTTGTCATTTCTCGAAACTTAACGGAAAATAAAAAGTATCGCTTAAAAACAGTAGTCATTCAAACTATGGAAGAAATTCAGAATTCAGAATTCAGAATTCAAAATCTCAAAACCGCCGTCATCGGCGTTGGCAGTTTAGGTCAACATCACGCGAGAAATTACGCCGAATTAGCGAGCGCAGGCAAAGGTGAATTTGTCGGCGTGTGCGATTCAAACGGGGAAAACGCGCGTCTCGTTGCCGAAAAAAACTCGTGCGATTATTTTACCGATTGGAAAGATTTATTAGACAAAGTTGATGCCGTTTCCATCGTCACGCCGACCGAAACCCATTGCGAAATTGCCTGCGCTTTTCTCGAAAAAAGTGTAAATGTGCTGGTCGAAAAACCGATTGCGCGAACTTTGGAAGAAGCCGATAAAATGATTGAAACCGCCGCAAAATCAGGCGCGAAATTGATGGTCGGGCATCTCGAAAGATTTAATCCGGCGATGGTCGCGCTGCGTCCGTTTGTGACAAAACCGCTCTATTTTGAGATTCATCGCGTTTCGCCTTTTCCAAATCGCTCGCTCGACGTGGATGTCGTTTTGGATGTGATGATTCACGACCTCGACGCGGTTCAGTGGCTCGTCGGCGAGAGCGTAAAAATTTCGGAAATTCACGCCGTCGGGATTCCCGTCATCAGCAATAAAGTTGACGCGGCAAACGCGCGCATCGAATTTGAAAACGGCGCGGTTGCCAACATCACCGCATCGAGAATCGGCACGGAAAAAATTCGCAAAACCAGATTTTATCAAACAAATTCCTACGTCGTTTTAGATTACGCGACAAAGTTCGCGTCAGTCACTTCGCTCAATCCCGAAGCCGCGCATCCGCTTTTGGGAATCAATATCAATCGTTTGGAAGTTAAAGATGTCGAACCGCTGCGTGCCGAAATCGAAGCGTTTTTAGATTGCGTTTCAGATAATAAAACACCGCCGATTACTGCCGAAGACGGACGACGCGCATTGAATCTGGCACTCGAAGTTTTAGAAAAAATCGAAGCGCATCGAAGCCGTTTAAATGTATAGAATGATTGAACCGCCGAGACGCGGAGGCGCGGAGAAAGGAATAGAAGGACTATTTTTTACAATCAATTTTCTGTTGAAAAATCTCTGCGTCTCGGCGGTAAAAATTCTTATGAAAAATCAAATCTCCGAATTTTTACAATCACGAATTGACGCAAAAGATTTTCCGTCAGCCGTTTATCTCGTCGCGGAAAAGAGCGAAATAATTTTTGAGGACGCGCTCGGTTTTTCAGTTGTCGAACCGAAAAAAATTAAGGCGCGAACGGAGACGATTTACGATTTGGCGAGTTTGACGAAACCGCTGGTGACGGGTTTGCTGTGCGCGAAGTTGATTGAAAAAGGCAAACTCAAACTCGAAGATAAAATTACTCGATTTTTTATTTTGTTCAATCGTGAAAATAAAAGTGAAATAACTATTAGGGATTTATTGACGCATGTTTCCGGCTTTCCGGCGTGGAAGCCGTTTTATTTGATGACAGATATTTTCTTGCGAAGCATAATTTTAGCTTTGATTGCCGACGAGCCGTTTGAAAACGCGCCGCAAACACGAGTTACATACAGCGATTTAAATTTTATTACGCTGCAATTTCTGATTGAAGATTTATACGGCGGCAGACGTTTTGACGAAATTGCAAGACAAGAAATTTTCGAGCCTTTAAATCTCAAAAATACGTTTCTCAATCCGCCGACGAAGTTGCGAAAACGAATCGCCGCCAGCGAAAAGGGAAACGAATACGAGAAGCAAACTTGCGTTGATTTAGGTTACGACGTTTCAAATTACGATTGGCGCGAATATCAAATCTGGGGCGAAGTTCACGACGGAAACTGCTATTTTATGAACGGCGTTTCCGGTCATGCAGGACTTTTTTCAAACGTCGAAGAAACCTTTAAAATCGCGCGGCAGTTTTTAGCCGGAGAAACGAGTTTATTAAAACCGGAAACTTGTAAATTATTTTGCACAAACTTTACGAAAGGCTTAAACGAAGCGCGTTCGATTGCGTTTCAATTAGCCGAAACCAAAGATTCGACGGCGAGTTCGGCGTTATCGAAAGACAGTTTCGGACATCTCGGTTTTACCGGAACTTCGCTTTGGCTTGAACCCGAAAGCGAAAGAATTTTTATACTGCTCACGAATCGCACGCACGCGCGCGAACTGCCTTTCGTCAATATCAATTCCACGCGCCGGAAATTTCACGAATTGGCAGCCGAAATACTGAATAAAGTCCGCCGATAAAAACTTTTCGGTCATTGAAACTTCGGGCATCTTTTGCCGTTTGTTGATAATCAAAAAGGCACGGTTCGGAAAGTTGTTCGCAGTCAAATCGCGCTTGGAGAAGATAAATGAAAAAAATCGTTGCTGTGCTGTTGTTTTTCGGCTTGTTCAGCCTTGCGGTGTTCGCGCAATCGGGGCGTTCACGTCCGCGCGTCGTCGTGACGGATAATACTGAAAAAGGTCAAAAAAGTTCTTCCGCTCAAAGTTCCGGCTCGACTTCTCCGGCTCAAACGACAAATTCCGGTCAGGATACGACCAAACGCCCGCCGGTGCTTATCGGCGACACGAAAACTTCGAGTCAATCGACTAATTCAGCAGCGACCGGCGGCGATGACGAAGTAATTCGCGTCGAGACGAATCTCGTCACAATTCCGGTGTCGGTGCTGGACCACGACGGCAGATTTATCGCCGGACTTCATCAGCAGGATTTTCATATTTATGAAGACGGCGTTGAACAGAAAATCGGATACTTCGCGCCCGTCGAGCAGCCTTTTACGGTAATTTTAATGCTCGACGTGAGCAATTCGACCGAGTTTAAAATCGAGGATATGCAGGAAGCGGCGATTGCGTTTATCAATCAGCTTCGCCCCGAAGACCGCGTAATGGTGATGTCTTTTGACGAGCAAGTTCATATTTTAAGCCCGATAACCAACAATCGCGCCGTTCTCGCCAACGCGGTTCGCCAGACGGATTTCGGCGGCGGCACAAGCCTTTACGAAGCGGTCGATTACGCCGTTAACCGGCAGCTTAACCAAATCCAGGGACGCAAAGCGGTCGTGCTTTTTACGGACGGCGTTGACACGACCTCACGTCGCGCCAGTTATCAAAGTTCGGTCCGCGATACCGAAGAAGCCGATGCTCTTTTTTACCCGATTCACTACGACACTTTCAGCGATATGAACGCCGGACAAGGCAATAGTTATCCGTATCCGAATCGCAGAGGCGGCGGAGGCTGGGGCGGAATTTTAGGCGGAATTTTAAACGGCGGAAACGTTCAAATCGGCGGCGGTCAAGGCGGAAGCGGAACGAGCCGCGCCGAATATGAAACGGGTCGCCGCTATCTGGAAGATTTAGCCAGCACGAGCGGCGGCAGAATGTTTGAAGCCCGCTCGCTGTATAACATCGACGCGGCTTTTTCGGGAATCGCCGAAGAACTGCGCCGCCAATACAGCATCGGCTATTATCCCGAAACAGTCGGACAAGTCGGACAGCGCAAAGAAATCAAAGTCCGCGCCGACCGTCAAAACGCCGTCGTCCGCGCAAAAAACAGCTATATCGTCGGCGAAACGGACGCTAAAAATAATACGGCGAACACCAAGCAAAAACCGAAACTGAACAATTCGAGACTGCCTTTCTAAAAGCAATCTTTAACCGTCGCAAAAGTCCGCGAAGCCTGCAATAGACGATGCGGGCTTTTTATTTATAAACCTTTTGGGCGGGTGATTGCATCCTTTTCAATTTTCACAACATCTCTAAATTGCCGCTCAAATTTTCGCCGGAGAATAAAAAATGAAAAAATTAGCGTTTATCGCTCTGCCTTTATTGGTGTTTTTGAATGCTGCCGGAATTTTCGCGCAATCGCGCCGCGCCGCGCCGGATTCAAGCGTTCCGCCGAAAGCCAATAAACGCGAAGCTAAACCGTCGGAAACTCCGCAGCCCGCGCCTTCGCCAACTGAAGAAACCGCCGCGCCTACCAAACAATCAAACGCTGAAACAAGCGCGGTTGACGAAAAAGACGTGATTCGCGTCGATACTCGACTGGTCACAATTCCCGTCAAAGTTTCCGACCATAGCGGCAGATTCGTCGCCGGATTAACAAAAGATAATTTCACGATTTTTGAAGACGGAAAACCGCAGGACATTGCATATTTCTCAAACGCCGAAGAACCTTTTACGGTCGCGCTCGTGCTGGATATGAGTTATTCCGCCAAGTTTAAAATCGGCGAGATACAATCGGCGGCGATTGCTTTTGTTAATCAACTCCACCCGAACGATAAAATAATGGTTGTGTCATTTGACGAAGAAGTTCACGTTTTATGCGAGCCGACCAATGACCGCAAAATTTTGCAGTCGGCGATTAGAAGCACAGACATTGCTTCCGGCACGAGCCTTTACGAAGCGATTGATTTGGTTGTCAATAAACGTCTGAAAAAAATCAGCGGACGCAAAGCGATTGTGCTTTTCACGGACGGCGTTGACACGACTTCGCGCCGCGCCAGCGATTTAAGTAATTTGGACGATGTCTACGAACTCGACGCGCTGATTTATCCGGTTGAATACGATACCTATGACGATGTTCAAGCGATGAAAAACACGCCTGTCACGGGCGGACAAACAGGTCGTCCGGCAATTCCAGATATGCCGTCGAAAAATACGTCGCCGTTTCCGTTTCCGATTCCGACTTCCGGCACGCCGAGCAGTCAGGGAACGAGCGCGGACGATTACCGCAAAGCGCGGGATTATCTGGAACAGCTTGCAGCGCGCACGAACGGCAGGCTTTATCAGGCAAGCACGACGGCATATTTAACATCCGCTTTTACAAATATCGCCAACGAACTGCGCCAGATTTACAGTCTGGGTTTTTATCCGGCGGAAGAAAAGACTGGAAAGCGTCGGCAGTTGAAAGTAAAAGTTGACCAAAAAGGAGTTTCCGTGCAGGCGCGGGACAGCTACGTTGTGGGAAAAAGTAGAGAGAAGGCAGAAGACCGTAGGCAGTAGCAGAGAGCAGTTAGTTTTCACGATTAAATCTTTTTGTTGGAATTATGGTTGGCAAAATTGTCAAATGCCTTTTACTGTTTTCTGCTTACTGTTTTCTGCCTACTCTTAAATTATCCTGCCGCTTTCGATGGTCGAATTTTTCGGGATGATAACGATTCCTTCGCGGATATAATAACAGCCGTGTTCGTCGTCTTCCGTTTCGACTCCATGCTGGTTTATCAACTGCACATCGTCGCCGATGCGAGTGTTTTTATCAATAATCGCGCGTCGAATAACGCAGTTTTTTCCGATGCCGAGATGCGGCGTTGAATGCGACACATTATTTTCCAAATCATCAACCGATTCAAAAAAATCCGCGCCCATCAAGATTGAATTTTCAATGCGCGTGCCGTCGTCAATCCGGCTTCGCAAGCCGATAATCGAACGCCGCGCGTAAACTCCGTTCATAATACAGCCCTCGCTAATCATCGAATTGCCGATGTCGCAATCGTGCATTTTCGACGGCGGCAGATAGCGGCTGCGCGTGTAAATCGGCGACGCGGCATCAAAGAAATTAAATTTTGGCAGCGGCGCGGCTAAATCGAGATTGGCTTCATAAAAAGCGCGAATCGTTCCGATGTCTTCCCAGTAGTCGTTGAAAAGAAAGGCTTGAACATTGTAATTTTTTATCGCCGCCGGAATTATTTCGCGTCCGAAATCAACGCGCGATTCGTCTTTTTTGAGAAATCCGACGAGCTTTTCGTAATTGAAAACGTAAATTCCCATCGAAGCTAAGAAGTGGCGTTTTTCCGCCTCTTCCGCCGACAAACCGAACTTTGTCGAATCCACGCGCATTGCTTCAAGCGCGTCACCTTTTGGTTTTTCTTTAAACTCGATAATTTTTCCGTCTTCGTCGGTTTTGAGCAAACCGAATTCTTCGGCTTCGTCCGGGCGACAGGGAATTACGGAAACAGTGATGTCGGCGTTCGATTCAAAATGTTTTTTCAAAAATCGGCGATAATCCATCCGGTAAAGATGGTCGCCCGAAAGAATCAAAAGCGTGTCAACGTGCAAATCGCGGATGTGCGGCAGCATCTGGCGAACCGCGTCCGCCGTGCCTTGAAACCATTCCGGGTTGTCTCTGGTTTGCTCGGCGGCGAGAACTTCGACAAAGCCGGTCGAAAACGACGAAAATCTGTAAGTTCGCGCCACGTGCCGGTTCAAGCTGGCGGAATTATACTGCGTCAAAACAAAAATCTGCGAGATATTGGAATTGATGCAGTTGGAAATCGGAACGTCAATTAAACGATATTTTCCGCCCAAAGGAACTGCCGGTTTTGAACGGTCGCGCGTCAGAGGATAAAGCCTCGAACCCGCGCCGCCGCCTAAAATTACCGCTACCACATTGTCATATTGCGCCATAGAATGTAAGAAAAAATAATCCATCGTCTTCGATACCGCGCCGCCGAATTATTTTACAAATCCGAATAATTTTTACAATTTCTACAATAGCCGTAACCCGTTGCGATTTCAAGCACTTTTATTTTAAAAAGCGCGCTGCTTTGACATTTGCGCGGGCGGCGTGTTATTTTCGCCTTTGACCATTGTCGGCAAGTTTGCTTAGCTGAAACGGCTGGTTGAAAAACAGTTCTTTTTCATAACTAAAATACTTTCGGATATCGCTTTGCAAAAAGCGACGAATGGGGAAGTCGGGTGAAAATCCCGCACGGTCGCGCCACAGTAAAACGAAATGCTGAACGCAGAACGCTGGAACGCTGAATTAAATTTTATTCATCGCTCGTCGTTCATAATTCAGCGTTTTCCTAAGTCTGGAAACCTGCCCGAAAAGTTTTTAGCCATTGAATGTCTCGCGTCAAGATGTTCGGGCTGAAGTATTTTTCTTCTTTTTTGATTGATGAAAAGTCCTGTCCGGTTGTCTTGTTTAAGATGAAAGGGCAGGACTTTTTAGTTGAGAAAACACACAAAAAATTACATCGCGCTTTATTGCCTGATTTTCGCCGTCGCATTTTTGCTGTACGGATGCAAATCGGAAACGCCGAGCAATCAAACGTCCGAATCATTTCGAGAAATTGCCGATGATTTAGGTCGCCGCGTGAAGATTCCCGAAAAAGTCGAACGCGCGGTTTCGCTCGCGCCGAATTTAACGGAAATAATTTTCGCCGTCGATGCCGGAAGCAAACTTGTCGGCGACACGACTTACTGCGATTATCCTGAAGCGGCGCGGAAAATTCCGAAAATCGGCGACACTTTAAATCCCAACATCGAAGCGATTATCGCTCTCAAACCGCAAGTCGTTTTCGTCTCGACCGCTTCGCAGATCGAAACTTTTATCCAAACTCTCGAAGCCCAAAATATTTCCGTTTTCGTGACGAATCCGAAGGATCTGGACGGCGTGTATCGAAGCATTTTTCAGATTGGCGAAATTCTGGGCAAAAGCGATAAAGCAAACGAAATTGTTGATGAAATGAAACGCCGCGCTGCCGATATTGAAGCGCGAACGCGAGCGGCAAAAGACATAAAAACCTTTGTGCAAATCTCGAAAGAACCGCTTTTTACAATCGGCAAAGATTCGTTTATTACCGATTTAATTGCCCGCGCGGGCGGCGCGTCCGTGACGGCAAATGTGCCGGAAGCGTATCCGAAATTCAGCAAGGAAACCGCGCTCGCGCTCGCGCCCGAAGCGATAATTTTATCGGACAGCCCCGATAATCTCGAACCGAACGATGTTTTTAAAGATTCTCCGGCGGTTAAAAACGGGCGCGTTTTCAAAATCAGCGCGGATTTGCTCTCGCGTCCAAGCCCGCGCATTGTTGATGCGCTGGAGCAGATTGCGCGCGATTTGCATCCCGAAAATTTTCGATGAAAGTTCAAAATTCAAATTTAAAAATCAGAGGATTTCGCGTCGGCGTTGCGCTGGTTTTTTTGCTCGTTTTGACGCTCCTTTTGGCGACGTTTTTGGGAAGCGAAAAGTTACCGTTATTTGAAACTTTAAAAACACTTTTCTTCGGCGGAAATGGTTTGAGCGAACAACAGAAAGCGATTTTATTTGACGTTCGATTGCCGAGAGTTTTGCTCGGCGCGGCGACGGGCGCGTGTCTGGCGGTGGCGGGCGCGTCGTTTCAATCTCTGCTTAGAAATCCGCTGGCTGAACCGTATCTTTTGGGCGTTTCAAACGGCGCGGCATTGGGAACAATGCTTTCCTTTACACTGTTCGGCGCGTTTGAATTTTCGCGTCCCGTGATGGCTTTTGCGGGCGCGTCTTTAGCGACTTTCGCCGTCTATCAATTCGCGCGAAGCCGCACCGGAATGAACACGGAACGCCTTGTTTTATCAGGCGTTATCGTGACGACGTTTCTTTCGTCGATTATCGTTTTGCTGACCAGTTTGCTCGACGCGACACGGCTTCGCAGCTTTACGTTTTGGCTATTAGGGGATTTGTCGCAAGCCTCGAAAAATTCGTTTTATCTGGCTGGATTTGCGGCAATCGGCGGGACGATTATTTTGACGACGACGGCGCGTTCGTTAAATCTGATGATGCTCGGCGAGCGCGATGCATTTGATTTCGGAGTCGAAGTTGGAAAAACAAGATTGATTGTTTTTGCGACGGCGAGCGCGTTGGTCGGAACTGCCGTCGCCGCGAGCGGTTCGGTCGGTTACGTCGGTTTAATCGTGCCGCATCTCGTGCGGCTGTCAACCGGCAGCGACAATCGCCTGGTGATTCCTTTTTCGGCATTGGTCGGGGCGAGTTTCGTCGTGCTGGCGGACACGATTGCGCGCGTGGCGATTGCGCCGCGCGAGTTGCCCGTCGGAGCGATAACCGCGCTCATCGGCGCGCCGCTGTTTATTTATTTGTTGCGGAGGAATTAGCCACAAAAAGGCGCAAAAACACAAAAAACAAAACAATCTTTCTGTGTTTTTTGTGGCGATTCAAATTATGCTTCAGGTTCAAAATATCACAATCAATTACGGCATTTGCGCGGTTGTGCAAGACGTTTCGTTTACGCTTCGCGCGGGAGAAATTATCGCCCTGCTCGGCGCGAACGGCGCGGGAAAAACGACGATTCTGCGCTCGCTGAACGGATTTTTGCCGGTTGCGAAAGGTGAAATTTTACTTGACGGAAAGTCATTAAAAAATTATTCGCGCCGCGAAATCACGCAGAAGATTTCGGTCGTCGCGCAGGAAACGGAAACGAAATTTCCGGTCACGGTTTTGGAATTTGTTCTAGCCGGAAGATTCGCGCACGGCGCGATTTTCGGTTGGGAAACCGAAAATGATTTGCTGGCTGCGAAAGACGCGCTTGCCGTGTGCGATTTGGAAAATTTTGAAAATCGTTTGATGAATCAGCTTTCGGGCGGCGAACGCCAGCGCGTCGTTTTTGCGCGAACTCTGGCGACGGAAGCGAAAATTTTGCTGCTCGACGAGCCGACGGCGAATCTCGATTTGGCGCATCAAGCGTTGATGTTTCGGATTGTCAAAAAAAGGTGTGAAATGAAAAATGCTTCGGCAATCGTTATCACGCACGATTTAAATCTGGCTTCGGAATTTGCTGACGAAATTCTGCTTTTGAAGAACGGCAGAATTATTGCTCAAGGCAATTCCGAAAAAGTTTTGACAAACGAAAATTTGCGCGAAGTTTTTAACGTAAAAGTTTTACTGGACGAAAATCCGGCAAGTAAAAAAAGGAGAGTGACAACTTTATTTAATTAAAAATTACGAATTAAAAATCAAGAGCTTTCTTGAATAATCAAAAACTAAAAGGCATCTCCGGCATTTTTAATTCGTAATTTTTAATTTGTAATCGAAAACAACCGGCGCAAAGGAAGTTTGGTGAAATTCCCACACTGCCCACGCAACCGTGATTACAGTTATCAGTTA